>JAGRCC010000388.1 GCA_020433785.1 Anaerolineae bacterium | reverse complement strand
GGCCCGGCTATGAGCCGCGCCCGCTCAAGACGGGCTTTTCAAACCCGCTGGAGCGGGCGCCGTTGACTAGCCCGGTCGATTTATCGCCGGGTAGACGTCGCGGGGGGATGGTCGTCCGATTATTTATTTAATCTCAATTTAGAGCGAAGGACGCTAAAGCGGCCTCAGATGGCGAAATCCTGGCCCGAAGAGGCTCCGCTCTCTGAGCACGGGTCTTTAGGCCCGTGCTGCGGGGGACGGCCAGCTCGTACCCCGGCATCACCCCTGCCCCGTGGTTTCCCCCAGCGCATCGCCCCAAAATGCTTAAAATTTCGAGCCGCCAACCCGGTCTGCAACAAAAGTTCGCTGTTGTAACCCACTGAACATAAACCTCGATTGAACCCTGTTGGTGGTTATGATACAATGGAGTGATCGAACTCAATCCCCATCCTCTCAGCCTCGTCCGTCATTAACACTTAGGCTTTGACCAATCGAATTATCGACCCGCGTCACACCATATCAACTTAGCACCGGTTAACCACCGACCACCTATCATTAACCACCAGCTATCCAACCACTCCCAGACCATACAAATCGCCGGGCGCAAACCCCGGCAAGCGTGATGAAACAACCACATTTATCTCTGATTGAGGCTGGTGAACGGCTAAGAGCGGCGCGTCCTGGTATTGAATGCTCAGCCCCGTCAGCAGCCAATGCGGCATCTTACCGTTGAGGATCAGCGGTTTATCTTGGGGCGGCGGCGGGACGATTAAGCCGTCCGCTTCCAAATAATCCAGGTACGAATGCCGAATGGTAAAACGATAGATCGCCACGTCGTGGCTCTCATCGGGCTGGCAAATAAGCAGCGTGTCTTCAGGTGGCGAGCCGAGGTGAAGCTGCACCGGCCTCACCCAGCCCAGACGCGGATCGAACTGGTAGAAGGGCGCGGCCCGGCTGTGGCCGGCGACGGCGGCAAAGAGCCAGTTCGGTCCCCGGCCATAGAGACCGAGGCTGCCATCATCGGGTAGTTCGTCTAATAGGCGAGGAATGTGCTCCGGCTCCCAAAAAGCCTGCTGCCCTTGATGCGGCACACCGAGCGTGCGGGCGAGTTGGTCCAGATCGATGGTGGTTTCAACCGGGGCCGTATTGAGATGAAGCTGCCGGACCTCTTGCTCCGGATAATCGAAGTAGGGCTTGAGCTTGTCCACCAGCCGCTGAAAGACCGGGTCTTGCTGGGTGGTACCGCGTTCGAGACCGTGCAGCCTGGCTTTGAAGAGCGGCCGCTCTTCGAAAACAACCGCCGCTTCGGTCAGCGAACTCTCTAACTCGGCCAGGACCGTTAGTCCAGCGCGGCGGGCATAGCCGCGCCACTCGGCCAGCGCCTCGGCCGTGGCGGCGATGAGGATGGCGTGGGTGCAGTGACCGAAAATCGACTCCTGGTCCCCTTGGGGTTTGCCGCCGACATCGACCAGGAGGGGTACGTGCCGCCGGACAATGTCGCGCCCGATCATATCGACCCAGGCGGAGGTGTAGCTGCCCTTGATCCGAATGAGCCGGACCAGAGCCTGGTCGCTTTCATTGGCCCAATCGCCCTCGCCGTCGGGGCACGAGCGCAGCAGATAATGCTGCAGGCCAAGCTGCCGCAACGCCTGGGTTAAACTGTAAGCCAACACGGATTTGCCGCTGTGCGGCGGACCGCCAATGAGCAGGGCGGGAAAGAGTTCCATAAGGTTTTACCTCCATATCTATTGATGCGTTTCTAAGGCTAGATAAACAACGATTTTCGCGCGAGGAGATGAGGAGATAGGGAGATTAGGAGATTGGAGATTCATAACCACAATCTCTTAATCTCCTAATCTCCTAATCTCCAGTCTCCAAAGGATATGCTTTATGTCTGAATCAACCTTAATTTGTACGCTAGGCGGCCAGCCGCAAATTGTAACCTTTGCCCTGGATTACCTGTTGGCCCGAGCCGAAACTGTCCGTGAGGTTTTCGTCCTGCATCTGGCCCCGCCGAACGGGCGCGTTACCGGCGCGTTGGAGCGGCTGCTGGTCGAGTTTGAGGGCGACGCCTATATGGGCCGGCCCTGCCGCTTTCGGCCCGTGGCGCTGAAGCAAGGCCCGCAGGTGTTGCCCCACGTCCGCACCGAAGCCGAGGCCGAGATTGTGCGCCAGGCCGTCTTTGCCCTGATCACCGAGTTGAAACAGGCCGGCCGCAGCCTACATCTGTGCATTGCCGGTGGGCCGCGCATGATGGCTCTGATGGCCCTGAGCGCGGCCACCTTGTACTGCGGGCATCAGGATAAAATTTGGCACATCTACACCGATCCCGACTTTATGGCTCAGGCCAAAGAGGGCGCGATCATGCACGATGACCGGGGCGACCGGGTTCGGCTGGTGCAGGTGCCGGTTGTGCCCTGGGGCGCTTACCTGCCGCCGCTGTTTGGCGCGGCCCACAGCCCGGCCGAGATGTTGACCCGGCAAACGGCCTGGATGGACCACGTAGAACAGCGCCGCTGCCGGGAGCTGTGGCAAGCGCTGACCGATCGCGAGCAGGAGGTACTTAGGGCCTTTGCCCTGGGCCTGACCCCGCAAGACGTAGCCGAGCAGTTGGTGGTCACGGTCAAGACCGTCAGCGCCCATACCACCAGTATCTTTGCCAAGTGCCGGCCCGTCTGGGAACTGCCCGATAAACAGCGGTTGACCTTTCACTTTCTGCGTGACAAGTTCCGTGATTTTGTTGACACCGTCTAGTTTAGCACAAGCCGGCGGACAAAACATCCGAACCAATTCTAAGATAGTTAGGAGGCGCATCCGATGCGAACCGATCGAACATGACGTATGATAGCCCCAACCGGGATCATTTAGAAAGGACAGTTTTATGAAAACAGAGGTATTCAACGCCGCCTTAGCCGGGCTCCTGCATAATATCGGCACGTTTGCCCAGCGGGCGGGGGAGGACATAGTTATAAGCGAAATTGTCCCTGCCCTCTGGGTCAACGCGGTTCAGACGTTGACGACGCTGGAGGCCCACGGCGAGTTGATCGATTTGGCCCGCCGATTGGCGGCAGGTGGCTTGCCTGATGAAGGACAGGTATCCGCCCGGCAGTTACAGTCGATCTTTTGCAGCATTACCGGCCTGCGGGACAAAAATGATCAGCCACTCAACTCCCCTAAAACGCAATATGTGCCCTTGAAAAAGCTGGCTATCGCGTCCGACACCATCTTTCCCATCGATGCGATGGCTGATCCAACGGGCGACTATCAAGCTTTGTGGCGTGCGTTCAAGGCTGAGACCGCTCAACTAAAAGTGGATACCGAGCAAAGTGGGGCCGATCTGGACGCCTATTTACTAGGGCTGCTCGATCTCATGCAGCAGTACACTTGGTGCGTTCCGGCCGATGTTGATGTGAGCTTATATGACCACAGCCGGATGACCGCTGCTCTGGCCGCTTGTTTGGCCGACTTGCCGACGTTACCTAAAGCGGACAGCAATGCGCCGGTGGCCCTGCTAGTAGGCGGCGATATCTCCGGGGTGCAGAAATTTATTTACAGTATCACCTCGAAAGGGGCGACGGCCGGGCTGCGGGGGCGCTCGATGTATTTGCAACTGTTGACGGAAATTATCGCCCGCTACTTGCTGGATGCGTTGGAGGCGCCACCGACCAACGTTATTTACGCCGGCGGCGGCCACCTCTATTTAATCGTGCCGCTGTCAGCCAAAACGGATCTGCCGGCGTTGCAACAGCGCATCAGCCGCATTTTACTCCATCACCATCAAGGTGATTTGTATCTGGCCTTGGCCAGCCAGGCCATAACCGCCGATGAATTTCGGGGGGCGTTGTTCCACGCCGGTTGGGACTCGCTTCAGAAAAAGTTGCAGGCGGTAAAGCAGCGTAAATTTGTCGAACTGGGCACGCAGTTAGCCGACTTACTGTTTACGCCGATGGACGACGGCGGTAATGAAGAAAAACAGTGCGTGGTTTGCCAGCGTGAACACCCGGATACGAATACCGAACCGGATGACCCGAGCCATAAGGACGGAACCCGTAAATGTCCGGTCTGCCGGGGTTTTGAGCATTTGGGCAAACAGTTACGCGATGCGAGTTATCTCTGCTTAGACCAAATTGAACCCAAGGCAGAGCCGGAGCCAACGGCCAGTCGCGCCGATTGGTATGATATTTTGCAGCAGTTTGGCTATCAGGTTCGGGTCGCTAAAACGTTGGGCCAAATAAACGGCATAGATAAACGGCTTGTGAAGCGGCGTTTTCTGCTGGCCCTCAATGACGAGGCTCGTCAAGGGTTGCGGGGCGGAATTGGGCCAACGATGGGGCGGCGCTTTTTAGTGAATGTAACACCCAAACTCACGGCGCAGGAGGTAGCCCAATATGAGGGTACGGTTGAAGATGGCGTTCAACTCCAGGAGGGCAACGTCAAACCGTTTGAGGTGATGGTTCAGCAATCCAAAGGGATCAAACGGTTGGGTGTGTTACGCATGGACATAGACAACCTGGGCCAGATTTTTAGTCAGGGCTTACCCAAAAACAGCTTTACTATCGCCCGGATGGCGACCCTGAGCTTTGGCCTAAGCCTATTTTTTGAAGGTTGGGTGGCCCCCATGGCGCAGCAGGTTGACCGGCTCTATCCGTTCACGGCTAAAGACCGTGATACGGGTGAAGATCAACTATTTCATCAGCGGCTTTACGCCATTTACTCCGGCGGTGATGATCTGTTTTTTGTCGGGGCGTGGGATGTGATGCCCGCCCTGGCCGAACGGATCAACAGCGATTTGCAAACCTACACCGGCTACCACCCCGGCTTTCACATTAGCGGCGGCATCGCTCTGGTTTCGGCCAAATACCCGTTGTATCAGGCGGCGGAGGATGCCGCCGAAGCTGAGAGTGCGGCTAAAGCGGTGCGCCCTAATTGGGCTTCCGGTCAGCCGGAAGAGATGGCGGCTAAAAACGCGCTGGCTTTTCTGGGCGAGGTTATCCCCTGGGAAAAGTTTGACGAGGTGAAAGGTTGGCAGACCAAGTTGGTTGACCTGGTTGAGCCTCATGATAACCGCAGGGCAGCGCCTCGCAGCTTGCTACAACGCCTGCGCGAACTGTACATCGTCTTCGATAAACAGCGCGAAGCCTATAAGAAAGCCGGGGTGACCATGAAACTGTATTGGGGGCCGGGCCAGTGGCGCAGCGCCTACAGCCTGAACCGTTTGGCTAAACAATATAAAAATGACGACCATATTAAAGCGGCGCTGCTTGAAATCCATGATAGTTTGAGTATAGAGCAGTTTACCAATATTCAATGGCTGGGCCTGGCGGCGCGCTGGGCGGCTTTATTAACTCGTAAAGGAGAGTAATAATGGCAAAAAATTTCCCTAAACTCCCAAAAGAAGATTTAGAGAAGATCATCCAAACGGATGATGGAACAGAACTATTAGTAACTTATGCCGAAAAGATTGGTGAAGCCTTAGCTGACCGAGATGCGCCACTTTCAACGAGTCAAATTCGGGCTATCTTTGGTGAGGTCCGACGAATTGAAGGAGATTGGCAAGTTGACAAGGTAAGAGCTAATCGCAGCCTAATTTTGCTTAAGCCTAAAATGGCTTATCGCGCCAAAAAAGAAGAGAAAAAATACAATAAGTCAGTTGGCAATTTGACTGAGGTGTTACGAGACTCAATCGACTTAGTTAATGCCAATGATAAGAATTTTACCCGGTTTGTTGATTTCTTTGAGGCTATTTTGGCCTACCATAAGGCCCATGGCGGTAATTAAGATAAAGGAGCATTTCATGTCTAGCATTAAACTCGTTGGCCGTATTTTTCTTGAATTTGATATTAAGACTTTGTCGGGCCTGCACATTGGCGGCTCCGATGAAGGGATTAGCATTGGGGGAGTCGATAAAACGGTCATTCGCAACAGCTTAACGAACGAACCCTACGTCCCCGGCTCATCCTTACGCGGCAAAATTCGTTCGCTGATGGAAAAGTATACCGGCGCCGAGCAAAACAATCGGGTTGGTCAAGCCACTATCCACACCTGCACCGAAAAAAGCGCATACCAAACCTGCAACGTTTGCCAAATTTTTGGCGTACCGGGCGAAAAAGAGTTCTCTACCCCCACGCGTCTGATTGTGCGGGATGTGAACATGCAGAAGGAAAGCGTCAAGAAGTTTCGCGAGCTGCGCACTGACCTGCCCTTTACCGAGGTCAAGACCGAGGTCGCCATTGATCGGGTGACTTCGGCGGCCAGCCCCCGCCAGATGGAGCGGGTGCCGGCCGGGGCTATCTTTGGTCCGGCCGAGATGGTCTACAGCCTGTACGATGGTACCGACTGCGACAGCCGGCAGGATTTAGCCCGTTTCAAAGAGGTGATTACCGGCCTGCAACTGCTGGAAGATGATTACCTGGGCGGTCTCGGTTCGCGGGGGTCCGGTAAAGTGAAGCTGGAAAACATCAAAGTCACGGTTCGCTCCAGCGATAATTATATCGACCTCAAACTGGAAGGTAAGGCTGTTTATAAAGATTTGCCAGACCTGGTAAGCAATTTGAAAGACCTGCAATCGCTTATCGAAGGTGCGTTGTTAGTAGCTGAAGGATAATCGTATGCCCCACTTAACCGTGTATCACATTTATCCCCATAGCGGTTTTCATTTTGGGCAGCGCGGCGTAGAGCTGGAAAAAACCGGCACGCATTTTCCGTCTGACTCGCTTTTCTCAGCCTTTATGGTCGCGGCTATTCAGGCCGGATACGATCCTGAGGCACTGGCCGAACAGTTTCCCCGCTCGGCCGGACAGCCCGCTGTTGAGCCGCCGTTTTTGCTGACTTCGCTTTTTCCGCGAGCCGGTGATGTGCGCTTTTACCCGGCGCTGCCGCTAAGCTTAATGCTTTCGGCCGAAGCGTTGCAGCGGCTGCACGAGGCCAATCGCTTAAAAGAGGTCAAGAAAATTGCCTATATCTCCGAGGCGCTATTTGAAGCCCTGTGCCAGGGTACGAAACTGGATGACTGGCTGCCCGGCCAGCCGCCGCAGCTCGCTGACCGGGGCGTGTACCTGCAAGGCAGTGATTTATGGCTGTCGCGCCAAGAAATTGAGCATCTACCGCCAGCGTTTCGGGCCGTTGGCCGTGATGGGGCGATGAGTAAAGCGCTGCGGGCGGCCAAAGTCTGGGATATCGATACCCTGCCGCGCGTGACGATTGACCGCCTGCGCGATGCGTCCAACATTTTTCATGCCGGCCGGCTTAACTTTGGCCCTCAGTGCGGCTTTTGGTTTGGGGTAGAGTGGCGACAGCCACAGGCGCTGCTGCACAATACACCGCTCCGCCAAGGCTTTGAAACGGTACTGCATCTGCTTTCGGACAGTGGTTTGGGGGCCGAGCGGAATATCGGCTACGGTCATTTTAGTTGGCAGCAGAACGGCGAGAAACGGCTGCCCAACCCGCCGGCGGATGGGCTGTTTGTGACCTTGAGCCGCTATCATCCCCGCCAAGACGACTTGGCAACAATTCTAAATGATGACCGCATTGCCTACAATTTGGTGTCGGTGGCCGGCTGGCTGCAAACGCCCAGCTTCACCGAAGCGGCCCAGCGCCGCCGGCGTCTGTGGCTGTTTGCCGAAGGGAGCGTGTTAAAGATGCCGGCCGCAAACGCCATATTGGGCAACCTGGTTGATGTTCGGCCCCGGTATCCAACGCGTGATTTTAGCCATCCGGTGTGGCGGTATGGGCTGGCCTTGCCCATTGGTTTAGGAGGTAGAGAATGAGTTTTGAATACACCCTGTATGATGTCACCGTGACCACCTTAACGCCGCTCTACATCGGCTCCGGGCGCATCTTACTAAATGAGTATGATTACACTACCCATGGCCACAAAACCTGGCGCATCAATGAAGATGCGTTGTTGGATGCCATATACGTTGAGGATGATCCCAAATCGGCCGAAACGCTGGCCCGCACCCCGCCCGGCCAGCTTCTGGCCCCCAAAGATTTTACATCTGATAATCCATACTTTCGTTATGTCTTAAGCGAGCAACCTCGCGCCGCCGGCCCGGGAGCGCAACTGCAAGAACTGCTCAAAACGGTTGAGGATGAAGCCTATCTGCCTGGCTCATCGCTAAAAGGGGCTATTCGCACCGCGTTGGCCTGGCACGGCTGGCAAGAAAAGCATAAAAAGCCCGATCTGCGCGATTTGGAGCGCAATCGCAAATATGCCGGGCGGCGCATTGAGCAGGAGATTATGGGGCCTGACCCCAACCATGATTTGCTGCGAGCTTTGCACGTTAGCGACAGCGCCCCGGCCGGTAAAGACCGTTTTTTGGTGTTGAATGTGCAGGTTATCACCGCCGGAGGCATGCAATCGCCCATTGAGTTGGAAGCCATTCAGGCCGATACCCCGTTTAGGCTAACCATGAAAGTGGATAACCGCCTGTGGGGGCAATGGGCCAAACAAAATCGGCTAACCTTGGGGGGCAACGTCGCTTGGCTGACCGAGCTGCCCACCTTTATTCAAGCCCACACCCAACAGCGGCTTCAAGATGAGTTGGCCTGGGCTAAAGAACGGTCTATTGCCAAGACCATGGCCGGTTTTTACGAGCAGCTGGTGGGGCTAAAGTTACCCAAACACCGCTGCTTGTTCCAAATAGGCTGGGGCGCCGGCTGGGCCGATAAAACCTACGGCAGCCATTTGCAAGCCAACCCACGCTTTATGGACGCCATTGTGAAAGATTACCGGTTGAGTATAGGCAATAACCACCGCCCCGGTGATCCCTTTCCTAAATCGCGCCGGACGACGGTGCGGGTGGTTAAAGACAAGCGCGGCCAAGTTCACCAACAGCCGGCGGTGCCGCTGGGTTGGGTATTGATGGAAATGAAGGAGCGGTAAGAATGAACCTACTGACTTTTCTGGGTACGGCCAGCTACAGCCCAACCACATACACCCTGGCCGATAAGCAACACACCACCTGCTACTGTCCGGCGGCGGTGGCGCACTTCTACCGACCGGACACCACGTTGGTGGTTGTGACCGATGCGGCTAAGGCCAAGCATTTTGAAACTCTGGCCGATGAAATTAGCGCGGTGACCCGACCGGTGGCGGTATCCATCCCCGATGGCCACAGCGAAGCCGACTTATGGCAGATTTTCGAGGCGCTGACCGAGCATGTAAAAGAGAAGGATGAACTGATAGTCGATATTACCAACGGCTTCCGGTCGCTGCCCTTTCTTAGCTTTTTGGCCATTGCCTTCTTACGGCTGGCTCGGCAGGTGACGGTGCAAAACGTTTTCTACGGGGCCTGGGATGCCCGCAACGAGGCCAATGAAAGCCCCATCTTTGACCTGACCCCGTTTGTAACCTTGCTGGACTGGACCATCGCCACCGACCGTTTTACCCGCTTTGGCGACGCGTCCGACTTGGCCGACTTGCTGCGGGCCGGTATGCCGCCCGGTCCGCTGATGGGTAAAGATTTGGAAGCCCGCGCTTTAGGCCACAGCCTCAAAGATACGGCCAAGGCAATGGAGAATGTGTCGCTGGCGCTGCGACTGACCCGTCCGCTGGAAACAATGACCAGTGCGGCGCATCTGACCCAGACATTGGCCGAGGTCGGCCCGCGCATCAGCCAGACCGCGCGACCCTATGGTCTTTTAGCCCGGCAAATCCAGACTGCTTACCAACCGTTGGCCCTGGCAGGTGCTCCGTTGGCGCGGGAAAATTGGCCGGTCAATTTGCAGATTCAGCTTGATCTGGTGGAACGCTATCTGACCCAGGGGCAGATAGTGCAAGCGGTAACGCTGGCCCGCGAGTGGTTGGTCAGCCTGCTGGTCTACCGGTTTGAGGCCGGCTCGATGACCGATTACGAAGGTGATCGGAAGCCGGTTGAATTGGCGCTGAGCAATGTAGCGGAGCGCGTTCGGGGTGGAAGCCGTCCCCCCCGCCACTCGCGCTTTGATGCGGCCTTACAGGCTTTGCCTGATCACCAAGAAATAGGCAAGCTCTGGGCCGATTTGACCCACTTGCGTAATGATATGGCTCACGTGGGGATGAAGAGCGTTTCCAGTGACGCTGTTAGCTTGCGGAGACGGGCCGAGGCGCTCTACCCTCGGTTGAGCCAGATAGGGCAAACGCTGCTGGCGGAGGTGCTGTAATGAAGCCGCTCCGCAATGAATGGCCGGGCTGGTATACCAAACGCGCTCAAAGCGCGTTAGCTATTAAAAGGAGCAGTTAGAAATGATCCTCATCAATCTATCCCACCCACTGACCGCCGAGCAGCGGGCCAAAATCGAGACCCTCACCGGCCAATCCATCGACCGTCTGATTGAGCGGATGGCCCAATTCGACGTAAACGCGCCCTTTGCCGACCAGACAGTGGCGCTGGTCGACAGTCTGGACCTGACGCCCGCCGACTGGCAGCAGTCGCCGTTAGCCGTGCTGCCGCCCAGCTTGAACTTTGGCGCGGCCGCCCTGCTGGCCGAACTCCACGGCCGCTGCGGCTACTTCCCCCCCATCATCCGCACCCGCCCCATACCCGACAGCCTCCCGCCGCGATATGAAGTGGCTGAGGTGATGAATTTGCAGGCGATGCGAGATAAAGCGCGATTGAAGCGGTGAACGAGTGACGAGTGACGATTAACGAGTGACGATTAACGAATGACGATTTACGATTTACGAATGACGATTGATGAGGAACTCGCAATTCACCAATCGTAAATCGTAAATCTAAAATCGTAAATCGCAAAAGGAGTTTCGGATGGAGGAGCAGTTCAAGACACGAACCAAGCAAATCGGTCTGCGAATTATCCGGCTGGTGGGGGCGCTGCCGGCGGATACGACCGGACAGGTGATGGGTCGGCAGTTGTTGCGCTGCGGTACTTCAGTTGGAGCTAATTACCGGGCCGCCTGTCGGGCGAAGTCGACAGCCGATATGATCAACAAGCTGAAGATTGTCGAAGAAGAAGCCGACGAAACGCTCTATTGGCTGGAACTGCTCATCGAGAGCAACCTTGTCCCCGAACACCGCCTCAGCGAATTAGTCGCTGAAGTCGATGAAATCCTGGCAATGACCGTCGCGTCGATTAAAACATTACGAACCAAACGGAAGTGAATGACGATTGACGATTGACGATTAACGATTAACGAATGACGATTGACGATTGACGATTGACGATTGACGAATAACCCACCAATCGTAAATCCAAAATCCAAAATCGTAAATCCCCGGAGCTTACTTATGCTTACCAGCTTAGTCATAAACCTAAAAGCCCCCGCCGACGCTAACTTACCGGCTGCGTTGGGGCGAGCGAACCAGGCGCTGCTGCTGCGGCTGATTGCGGAGCGGGATGGGGCGCTGGCCGGGCGGCTGCACGATAGCAACGGACCGAAGCCGTTGACGGCCTCGAACCTGATGTTGGGCAAGCGGGAGAAGGGGTCGCTGCGGATGGCGGCGGGACAGGCGGGCTGGCTGCGCTTCACCGGCCTGACGGTCGAGGTGAGTGAGGTACTGCTGGCCCTGGCCACCGAGCCGCCGGCCACGGTCGAGATCGACGGGGTCAGCCTGGCCGTAACCGGCGCGACCGTCGATCCGGCCGGCCATCACTGGGCCGGCCACATTAGCTACCAGGATTTGGCCGCGCCCTATCTGCTGGGCGGGGAGTCGCCGCCGCGTTGGGTGAGTCTGGAGTTTGTCTCGCCGACAACGTTTAGCAGCCAGGGCCGGTCGGTGCCGCTGCCGCTGCCGGAGCTGGTCTTCGGCAGTCTGCTCGACCGCTGGCAGGCCTTTGCCCCCATCGCCCTGCACCCGGAGATGCGCCGCTTTGCCCAAGAATCCGTAGTTGTCAGCCGCTACCGGCTGCGCACCCGAGGCTCACCCACCAAACAGGGCGGCACCCAGATCGGCTTTACCGGCCAGGTTACCTTTGCCGCCCTCAACCGCGACCGCTACTGGCTCAACATCCTGCACCTGCTGGCCACCTTCGCCTTCTACAGCGGCGTCGGCTACCAGACCGGCGCAGGGTTAGGCCAGTGCCGGGTAGTGAATGGTGAATGATGAATGATGAGGGATGAATGATGAGTTATTCGTCAATCGAAAATCGTAAATCGTCGCTCCAAAATCGTCAATCCAAAATCGTCAATCGTGAATGCCAATGACATCATTATATGTGATCGAACAGGGAGCCAAAATCAAAAAAGCGCGGCGGCGGCTGGTGGTGGTTAAAGACGAGCAAGAGCTGCAGAGCATTCCGCTGATCAAAGTGGATCAGGTTTTGATCTTCGGTAATGTGGGGCTGACCACACCGGCCTTGACCTGGTTGATGAGCCAGGGCATCGACGTCGTCTTTTGCGATCAGCATGGCCGCTTCAAGGGGCGCGTGGTAGGAGAAACCAGTGGGCATAGTGAACTGCGCCGCTTTCAATACCGGCAGGTGGAAAGCCCGGACTTTGCCCTAAGTACGGCCCGCGGTATAGTGCAAGCTAAACTAAAAAACAGCCGGACGATGTTGATGCGCTACCGGCGACGCCAGCAGAAACCTGAGCTGTTGCCGGCTGTAGAACGGTTGGACGGCTTGATCGATCGCGCGGATCGGACTAATACGATTAATGCTTTGATGGGGGTTGAAGGGGTGGGGGCCGCGGTTTACTTTCAAGCCTTCCGGCAGCTCTTTAAGTCGGACGAGTGGGTTTTTCCGGGGCGGGTACGCCGCCCGCCGACCGACCCGATTAATGTGCTGCTCAGCTTTGGCTATACCTTGCTGACCCACCAGCTTGAGGCTGCTGTTGAACGCGTTGGCTTGGACCCTTACCTGGGCTGCCTGCACGCCGATGCTTATAACCGGCCCAGCCTGGCCCTGGATTTGGTGGAAGAGTTTCGGGCGATTGTGGTCGATAGCGTCGTGCTGCGCTGCCTGAACAACGATTTGATTACGCCGGCCAACTTCAGCCGCCAGCCCGACCCCAACCGGCCCGTGCTGCTGGATGATCCCGGTCGCCGTCGTTTTATTCAAGAGTTTGAGGCCCGGCTAGCAATCACCTTCACTCATCCGGCCCGCCAGGAAAAGGCCACCTACCACCGCTGTTTCGATCTTCAGGCCCGAGAGATGGCCCGCGCCTTTCGCACCGGCGATCCCTACCGGCCCTTTCTGGTACGCTAAAGCCAATAACGATTAACGATTGATGATTAACGATTAACGATTGATGATTGCCGAATTAATCGCAAATCGCAAATCGTAACTCGTCAATCGTAACTCGTCAATCGTAACTCGTCAATCGTAACTCGTCAATCGTCAATCGAAATATGTTTATCCTGATCTCTTACGACATTCCCGACGATAAGCGTCGGAATAAAATAGCCAAAATCTTGGAGGATTACGGGGAGCGGGTGCAGTACAGTGTCTTCGAGTGCGACCTATCGGCCCGCCATTATCAAAAACTGGTCAAGGAGCTACAAGCGGTGATGGATGACGCCGCCGACAGCCTGCGGCTGTATCCGCTGTGCGCCGACTGTAAAACCAAAGTCACCGCCTTGGGCCAGGCCCAACCGCCGGCCGAGCCGCCCACAGTCTATATTGTTTGACACGCCGGCGGGTATCCGGTAAAGTAAGGCCGCTTGCAATCGGCTTATTGTCAGGCGCGAACCCCCCTAATAGAACCGGCCCAAAAAGAGCCTCAATTGCATTCTTATCAGGGGGTGTTCGCCAGAATAATTTTAGGGGAGGTATTGAATGATTGATGACCCAATTTAGTGACGGTGTGGCTCTATGTGTCTATAATGATGAGA
>JAGRCC010000387.1 GCA_020433785.1 Anaerolineae bacterium | reverse complement strand
GAAACCCTGGTCAACCACTATCTCGATCAGAATGATTTTGAAAACGGCCATGTTTACGCTAACCGGCTGCTAGAGACCGACCCCTGGCGGGAGTCGGCCCACCGGCAGATGATGATGCTGCTGGCCCGCAGCGGGCAGCGCAACGCGGCCCTGGCCCAGTACGAAACCTGCCGCAAAATTCTGGCCGATGAGTTTGGGGTTGAACCCACCGCCGAAACCACGGCCCTGTACGAGCGTCTGAAAACGGCCGATGCGCCCCCGCCCCACAATGTGCCGCCCCAACCCGATGCGTTCATTGGTCGTGACATCGAACTAAAGCAAGTGATGGCCAATTTGAATAACGCCAATTGCCGCCTACTGACTTTGGTGGGGCCGGGTGGCGTCGGCAAAACTCGGCTGGCGCTGCAAGGGGCGGCCCGTTTCATCCAGCCAGGGTCGCTGGCCGGAGCCGCCGGCTTTCCGGGCGGAATTTACGTGGCGGCACTGGCTCCGTTGGCGGAAGCTAACTCATCCACCAGCTCGGCCTGGCAGGTGTTAGTTCCGGCGATGATCACCGCCTTACAACTTCCGGCGCCGGGCGCGCAGGACCCGATGACCTATCTGATAAACCAACTGCGGCCAGCGTCCCCCACCCTCCTTATCTTAGATAACTTTGAATATTTTATCGACAGCGCCGATCGGCTGGATCGTCTTCTGCAACAAGCGCCTACTCTAAAGCTGCTGGTTACCTCCCGCGAACGGCTGCATCTGCGGCAAGAGTGGGTGCTTGAACTCAGCGGCCTCACCTATCCCCCCACCGAATCGACCATCCAGCTTGCTACTGACGAATCGCCCATCGCCGGCCGCCAATGGCTTTCCGCCAATGCCCCATCGTCTAGCGCCGATCTTCACAGCTACAGCGCGGTTGCTCTTTTTATGGAGCGCGCTCAGCAGGTGCGGGGCGATGTCGAACTGCCTGCTGACGAGCTGCCAGCGGTCATCAGAATCTGCCGTTTAGTCGATGGCATGCCGCTGGCGCTGGAATTGGCGGCCAGCCTGCTGCGGCTGTCAACCTGCGCCGAGATAGTGGCGGGCATTGAGTCAAACCTTGATTTTCTGTCCAGTTCACTCAGAAACCTGCCGCCGCGACATCGCAGCTTGCGGGCGATGTTTGAACATTCGTGGAGCCTACTGCTGCCGCAGGAACAGGAAACGCTGCGTCGGTTGTCGGTATTTCGAGGCGGGTTTCAACAAGAAGCGGCGAAGGAAGTGGCCGGCGCCACGCTGGCTATTTTGGCGTCGCTCATCGATAAATCGCTGCTGCGCCACAATCCCTCCGGTCGATATAATTTGCACGAGCTGCTGCGCCAGTACGCCGGAGAGAAGTTAGCGGAAATTCCGGCCGAGCAAGACACAGCGCTCAATCGCCACAGCCATTATTACGCCAACTTTTTGCAGCAGCGCGGCGGCGAATATCAGGCCGCCGATGAGTCGAAGATGCTGGCCGAGTTAAGCGCCGAGTCCGCTAACATTCGGGCCGGCTGGCAGCACGCCATCGACCCCACCCGGGATGTAACCGTGGCCGATATCAATCAATACTGGTATTTGGGCCGATTTGAACAAGCCGCCGGTTTGTATCACAAAAGCCTGGCCGCTTTACGCGCCCCCAGCCCCACCTGGGACCGCGGGTTGGATCTGCACCAGCAGGGGTTTTTAGCCTACCAACAGGGCCATTACGCCGCCGCCCGGCAGCGTCTGACCGAAAGTTTGGCGGTGTTGGATACCGCCGCCGATCCGCTGTATGCGGCTCGATCGAATGTGATTTTGGGCATGATTGCCCACGATCTGGGCGAATTGGCCTTGGCCGAGCAGCTACTGCGCCAAAGCCGGGGAGAACTGGAAGCGCTGGGCGAGAGTCGCTATCGGGGTTATGCCCTGGCCACTTTGGGGCTCACGCGCTACACGGCCGGACAAGGGTATTCAGCCGAAATTGAACGGGACCTGCGAGCCTGTCTGGCTATTAGCCGGGAGGTAAGTGATCGGTGGGCCGTGGCTCATACCCTGAAAAACCTGGGGCTATATCTCAGCCGGGTGACCGAGTCGACCGGTAAGCGCGACGAAGCCCGAGCGCTGCTGCAAGAAAGCCTGGTCCGCTGCCGGGATATAAACGATACCTGGGGTCAGGTTACCACGATCAACGCCTTGGGCTGGCTAACGTTGGCCAAGGGGGATCGCGACGCGGCCGCGGAGACCTTTCATGAGGTCATCAAGCTAGGGCACAGCGAGCAGTTTACCCCGGCCGTCCTTGAAGCCTTGTGGGGACGGGTGCAAAGCAGCGCTGACGGCGACAGCAGCGGCCAGGGCAGCCGGTCAAGTTGGGCGGCGTCGGTGCTGGCGTTGGTGGCCGACCATGCGGCGGCTAGCCGGTCGCTGCGACAGCAGGTTCAACGGCATCATGATCGACTCAAACAATCCGGCCAGCTGCCTGAACAGCTAACGGCTGACCGTCAGCAAAATGACTTTATCCTACTAGATGACCTCATCGGGCAAATTTAAGTCCGCCCCCAAGCCTTCACTCCCAACTCGAAGCAACAATTAATAGCGGAATGGATCCGCCCAAAAGGACAAGGGGTTAGCCGCCACGAATTTCACCAATTAACCCGCATTAATGAGACAATTCGCGGAAATTGGCATCTCAAATCTTTATGTTTTTAAGGAATCAATGAATGACTCAAAACGACAACAAACCCCACCCCCCCAGCTTTATTGTTGGGATCGGCGCTTCGGCAGGCGGGCTGGAAGCCTTGGAAAGTTTTTTTGACCATATGCCGTCCGACACCGGCCTGGCCTTTGTGATTGTACAGCATTTGTCGCCCGATTTTAAAAGTATGATGGATGAACTGCTGGCGCGCCATACCCAGATGGCTATCCGTCGGGTAGAGCACGGCGTCGCCTTGGAGCCGAACACCCTTTACCTGATTCCGCCCAACAAAAACATGGAGCTTTCTCAAAATAAATTATTTTTGACCGAGCGCGATTCAGCTCATGGCCTCCACGTGCCGATTGATCGATTTTTTAACTCGTTGGCTGAAGAGGCTCAGAGCCGGGCTATCGCCGTGATTCTGTCCGGTACCGGCAGCGACGGCTCACGCGGGCTGGTACGGGTCCATGAGTTGGGCGGCTTGGTCATCGTGCAGGATAAACAATCGGCCCAGTTTGATGGTATGCCGCACAGTGCCATTGAAACCGGTAAGGCCGATATCATCACCTCGCCGGATCAGATGCCTGATAAAATTCTGACCTATATGAACAGGGGACAGGACCTTGCCGGTACATCCGCCGCTGCCGAAGAGAACGAACTTTCGCTCATTTTTAACATGCTGGAACAGCAATTTCAAATTGACTTTACCAAGTATAAACCGAACACGATCTTGCGGCGTATTGAGCGCCGCATTACCATGACCAATAGCCGTGATATCAAAAGCTATGTGCTGCGCTTAAGAAGCAATCCTAGGGAATTAGATATCCTATACCGGGACCTGCTGATAGAGGTAACCAGATTTTTTCGTGATCCGGACGCCTTTAAGGTTTTGCAAGAAACCGTTATTCCCGAATTGGTTGAACTGGCCGTGCCCGCCGGAGAAATTCGCGTGTGGGTGCCCGGCTGCGCCACCGGTGAGGAAGCTTACTCGATTGCTATTTTGTTTCAAGAGTATCTCAATACCCATTCCCTCAATCTAAACCTACGTCTCTTCGCCACCGACGTTCACCAGCAGTCGCTCAATCTGGCCGCGCGCGGCTTCTATAAAGGAGACAGTTTGACCAATGTCTCGCCGGAATGGTTGGTCCGCTACTTTATGCCCTATCAGGACGGCTATGTCATTGACAAGAAACTGCGAGAGATTGTAACCTTTGCCCGCCACAATTTGATTGAAAACCCCCCTTTTACCAAGCAGCATTTGATTAGCTGCCGCAATGTTTTGATTTATTTGGAACCCCTGATTCAGCAGCAGGTCATTGCTAACTTCCACTTTGGCCTGGTGACCGGTGGGTTTCTTATGTTAGGGGCTAGCGATCATATCGGCGTCGCCAGTAAAGAGTTCGACTCTCTGGGCCGTTGGCGGCTGTATCGCAAAAAGCGGGATATCCGCCTGGATGACGTTAATTTCACCATGTCGGCGCCGCCCAAACCCACCAGCGCGCAGCACTCGCTGTTAGGCCAGGTGGCTCCCCGGATTACGGATGAATGGGTTGAAGGCCTGATGGCGGAATATGTGCCTGACGGGCTGCTGTTAAACGAGGGCTATGACATCCTCTATATTTTGGGAAACGGCAATCAATATTTACATCCTCAAAGCGGGCCGGGGACGCTTAATGCGCTCAGAATGCTTACGGGTGATCTTGAGACCACGGTTCGGGCCGGATTAATTCGGGTGATTAAGGAAGATGAAGCGGTATCCTACGTTGGGGTTCGAACCACTACCCATACGGGCATGGTCACGTTGAACGTGACGATCAAACCCCTTAAATCGGCCCTTTACCGCGCCAGGCGTTTTTTTGTCGCGCTAGAACCGCTGCCCGAGACGGATCTGACGCCCTCTCCGTCGGTGGTTGGTTCCGAGCAAGTGACCGTTGACCAAATCAACGCTTTGAAACGGGAGCTAACTTATACTAAGGAGCATTTGAAGATTACCATTGAAGAGGTGGAAACCTCCAATGAAGAGCTACAAGCCACCAATGAAGAGTTGACCGCGTCCAATGAAGAGCTGCAATCCACCAACGAGGAGCTGCAATCCGTTAACGAAGAACTCTATACCGTTAACGCCGAACACCAGCGCAAGATCGATGAACTGATCCAACTCAACGATGACCTGCAAAATTTACAGAAAAGCACCCAAATCGGTGTCATCTTCTTAGATGATAACCTGCGTATTCGCTCTTTTACGCCGACTATTGCCCAAACCTTTAGCCTGCTGCCGCAAGATGTTGGCCGGCCGCTGGCCCATCTGTCCTACAACATCGATCTCAGTTTCGACGACTTAACTCAGGCGGCACAGAAGGTTCTGGGCGGCGGCAAGCCTCTGGAATTTGAAACAAAAACCCGCGATGGGTTCTACTTTCTGCTGCGGGTGCTGCCCTACCAAACTGAAGCCGGGCAAATAGAAGGGGTGGTCCTGACGTTTATTGATATTGCGATCCGCAAAGAATTAGAAAAGTTGGAAGTGGTCCGACAGTCGCAGCAGTATCTGGATGTCATGTCCGGGCTGTTGGTGGTGTTGAACAGCCGGGGCGAGATTACCCGTATCAATCCTAAAGGCGCCGAGCTGTTAGGCTACACCAAATCTGAACTAATAGGCCGCAACTGGTTCGATACCTGCCTGCCGCCCGACAACATCGCCGAGGTTAAATCGGTTTTTGACCGACTTATGGCCGGTAAAACTGAACAGCTAGCCAGTTATGATAATGAAGTAATGACCAAATCGGGCGAATTACGGACCGTTGCCTGGAATAACGCCCTGCTGCAAGATGTCAACGGCCGTATTACCGGCACCATTAGTTCCGGCTTGGATATTACCGAGCGCAAACAAGCGGAAACCGCCCTAAAACAAACCACTCACCAACTGCGTCTTATCACCGATAACCTACCGGGGCGAATTTCCTATGTCGATGCGGAGCAGCGGCTACGCTTTGTCAACGACCGGTACAAAGTGCTGACCGGTCTATCGCGGGAGGAGATGATAGGCCGCCATATTCGGGATATTGTTGGCGTCGAACGGTATGAATGGGCCAAACCTTACATCGAGCGGGTGCTGGCCGGCGAGGAGGTGACGTTTGAGGCGCATGGCCCCCCCGTCCCTGAGGCCGGATTCGAGCACGAACTGATTACGCTGGTGCCCGACTTTAATGACAACGTGGTTCAGGGCTACTTCGCCCTTATCGTCGATATTACCGATCGTCTCCGCGCCGAGCAAGCGCTGCAAAATACCACTCGGCAGTTGCAAACGATTACCGATAACATTCCGGCCTGGGTGGCTCGCCTTGGCCCGGATTTTCATTTCCGGTTTGTCAACCAAAAGTATGGCCAATTGACCAATTTATCGCCGGTGAAAATGATCGGCCGCCCGATTTGGGAAGTCCTGGGCTTCGACTTTTTTACTCGCAGCAAACCCTTCATGGATAGAGCCTTGGCCGGTGAAACGGTCACCTTTGAAGATCAGTTTCCTAATCCGCAAAGTATGGACCCCTTTGCGGTGCAAATTACTTGCCTGCCGGACCGAGATAATGATCAGATCAAAGGTGTCTTTGCCCTGGCTGTCGATGTCACCATGCTCAAACAACATACCCATTTCATCGAGGCCGTGACTGAAGCCGATCCGAATTGGATTTATGTGTACAGTCTCAACGAGCAGCGCAATATTTACCTCAATCGAGACATTGGCTCGGAGTTGGGATACACGGTGGCTGAAATTCAGGCGATGGGCGATCAATTGCTGCCATCCCTGATGCATCCTGACGATTGGGCCAGGCAGCCGGATCATTGGGCTGAACTTATGGCTGGTCAAGACTCGCAGGTCTTTCGGCACGAATACCGGATTCATCACAAAAATGGCGAGTGGCGCTGGCACATTAGCTACGAAACAGTGTTCAAACGAAATCGCGACGGTTCCGTGGCCGAAATTCTGGGCTCGGCCATCGACATCACCAATCGCAAACGAGCCGAGCAGGCCCTGCAAAAAACCGAACAACAGCTCCACCTCATTGCCGATAATGTTCCGGCGCGTATTGCCTACATCGACGCCGACCAGCGGATCCGCTACGCCAACCGGCAGTACGAACCCCTAACCGATCTCCCTGGCAACCAGATGATTGGCCGGCTGCTGCACGAGGTCATTGGGGCTGAACGCTACGAGCAAGAGAAGCCGTATATTGACCGGGTTCTGTCCGGCGAGGCGGTCAGATTTGAAATCGATATCCCGACCTCAAAGCCGGGTGACGTGGACCAGGAGTTAGTCACCTTTGTGCCGCAAATGGTCAACGGCGAGGTACAGGGCTTCTTCTCCCTGGTTATTGATATTACCGATCTAAAAACGGCCGAAGCCAAGATGGCCCGCCTCAATCAAGAACTACGCCAGACCATTCGCTCGGTTGGGGCAGAGGCAACGGGTATAGATGGCCAAGCTCCTGACGGGTAGCATTCAAATAATAAAGGCGGCGACTATTGGTGGTAGCCGCCGCCCAGAGGGAGGAAATATAATCGACAGGATTTACGCAGTTCCCAAGGTGGTGACAGTCACTTATTGTCGAAGTGACTGTCACCTGGCTTTTTGCGTCAGTCCTGTGGGAGTCGCTCAGGTTAGAAACTTTCGTAACGGATGTTGACGTTGGTATCCTCGCCCAGAGGAATAGCTTGGATCACCAGCGGCAGGCCGTTGGGCGAGCCGTCAAAAACCAGACTGAAGGCGGTTCCTTCCACGACGCTGGTCAGAATGGTGCGTTCGGTTAATCCTTGGGCGGCAAAGGCTTCGCGATAGAAGGCTAGCGCTTCATCCAGGGTCAAGTCGGTTTGGAAGTTGGTTTGATAGTAGGGCGCGTTCTCGCCGTAGAAGTTTTTGACGACTTCCGGCAGCGGGAAAGCGCTGTCGTATGTTTCAGCCGGGTCGGCCTCAGCCACCACTTCAGCCGGCTGCTCTATGATTGCGGCGGCAGCCTCAACAGCAGAAGTGTCTTCACTGATTTCAACCACGGTTTTAACGGCATTGCTAACCGCTTCGACTTGAACCGGTTCCACTTCGACTACCGCTTCGGCCGGTTCGACTTGAGCCGGTTCCACTGGGGCGATGGTGTCAGACACAGTCGCCAGTTCCGTTTCGGTCGTGACCGCTGCTTCGGTTTCGATGGCCGGGATTTCCACCAGAGCGAAAGACGACAGGAACGTCTCGATATCCTCGTTGGATAGCGCGCTGGGGGTGCCCAAAGCCGCTACCTGGTACAGGCGGGTGTCAACGGCGTACACTTGCACGATGCCATAGCCGCCGCCCGGCAGCACCTTATCGGATACGGTGAAATCAATTTGGCGGCCGGGATAGCCGGCCAGCGTAACCGACTCTTCGCCGGTAGCCGCGCCGTCGAAACCGGCTAAAAACGTTTCCCGCAGGCTGTCAAAGGAGGCTTCGACCACGTCACTGCCGGCTACATCGGGCGTGACCGCCGCCGGCAAATCGTTATAAGCCACCAGATAGGCGGCGGCCCCCATATCGGCCATAAACAGATGCACTTCGGTTTCAACCACGGCATTGGGCGCTAACTGTACTTGCTCCTCCGGCTCAACCGGGAACAGCACCGAAAAATTACCCTCGATGGAAGTGAACTCCTGCCAGTCCGAGCCGGACTCGGCTTCGACCACCGGCAGATCGACCGCCTGGGCTACTTGGTTTGAATCGGGCAGATCAATCACCTGGCGGGCGGCTTGGCTGCCGCCGCAGGCCAACGTGACTAGGGCTAAAATAAACAGTACGAAAGCAATCGGTGAAACTTTTTTTGTCATGGTCTTTTTTCCTCGTTTGGTATAAACTGTGGGTTGTGAAAGGTGTTCTTGTGCTCGCATAAGGCTCACAATTAAGGACACTATACCAACCATCTGCGCTAAAAGTGCGAACGGAGTGCGAAAACGATTATGCCACAAACGATTAAACTGATTGGGATTCCGATGGATTTAGGACAGTCGCGGCGCGGCGTCGATATGGGCCCCAGCGCGCTGCGCTACGCCAACCTGGGCCAGCGACTGGCGCGGTTGGGCCACACGGTTGAAGACCAGGGCAACATCGAGATTCCGGTGCGCGATACCCTGCCGCCGCAAGGGGGATTGGCTTACTTACCGGCCGTGGTCAAAGCCGGCCAATCAGTGTATGAGGCCGGACAGCAGGCGGTGGACCAGGGCAGCCTGCCCATCTTTATCGGCGGCGATCATTCGATTTCGGCGGGGACCATTGGCGGGGTCAGCCACAATCGGCGGGTTGGCGTGCTGTGGATCGATGCTCACGGCGATTTCAACACGCCTGATACGTCGCCCAGCGGCAATCTGCACGGTATGCCGCTGGCCGCTTTACTGGGTTACGGCGCGCCCGATCTGGTCAACGTGGGCCGGCCCGGCCCCAAATTGGCCCCCGAAGATGTGGTGTTGATCGGCGTGCGTGATCTGGATCGGGAGGAGCGCCAACTGCTCATCGAGAGCGGCGTGGCCGTTTACACCATGCGCGCCATTGATGAACGGGGTATGGCTGCCATTGTCGGTGAGGCGCTGGCCCGGCTGAGCCATTTGACCCACCTACACATCAGCCTGGATATGGACAGCCTCGATCCGACCGAAGCGCCCGGCGTAGGCACTCCCGTTCCCGGCGGGCTGACCTACCGCGAAGCCCTCTTGCTAATGGAACTCCTGGCTGATAACCAGCGCGTCGGCTCGGTCGATGTAGTAGAGATCAACCCCATTATCGATCGCGGCAACCATACGGCCCATATCGCCGTCACTCTGCTGGCCTCGCTGCTGGGGCAGTCGATATTGTAAGGCGTAGGGCAGTCCCAATGGGGACGACAGCGAGAACGAAAATGCAGCGGAGCGACAAAGCTTGCTATGTCATCCACGGTCAGGTCAAAGTAAACTTTGACGTTCCATTTGGCGTTGGCGGCCACGCCACAGCCGGTTTTGCCGCCGGATTGATCGTCTTTGGCGGCGCGTGACGCCTCGATTGGCCCCATACAGCGCTCTCGGGCCCTCAGTAAGCTATCATCCTCGCCTGCCGACCGCCGACGCCGTCGGTCGTCTCCGGTCAGTTGCTAGAGTAAGCGAGGGCAAATCGAGGGTGTGTCCACTCAAGCCGGTTAGGTTGGTTATTTCTATGGTATAATATAGGCTATTATAGTTAGGAGTTACGCACTTGACATCCCATAATGTCATTTCGTAGCCGAAGGCGGAGAAATCCCTATGGAGT
>JAGRCC010000386.1 GCA_020433785.1 Anaerolineae bacterium | reverse complement strand
AGTTGGGCGTCTCCTCGACCAGCTTACGGGCGACAGAGTAATAACTGCGCGGATCGTCCGCTTCGACGGCTGTGGGGGTGATGACGACTTTAGCGCCGTAGGCCCGCAGCAGTTGGACCTTCTCCTGGCTCATCTTGTCGGGCATCACGAACACGGTTTTGTAACCCTTGAGCGCGGCCACAATCGCCAGCCCAACGCCGGTATTACCGCTGGTCGATTCGACGATGGTGCCGCCGGGTTTGAGCCGGCCGCTCTGTTCGGCCTCTTCGATGATGCCCATGGCGATGCGGTCTTTGACCGAGCCGCCGGGATTGAAATATTCCACTTTCGCCAGCAAATCGGCTTGAATGCCGCGCGTGACGCTGTGGAGTCGAATGAGGGGGGTGTTACCGATTGTTTCTAGAATAGAGTCTAATATTTGGTTGGATTGCATCGAACTCTCCTACAAGTTCAGCTTCATTATCTTTTCGCCGTCTTCCCAGTCGCCGGTTTCGACAAAGCCTAGTTTTTGATAAAACGGCAGGGCACTGCCTTCCTCCGGCACGTAGCTGAGATAAAACTCCTTTGCACCCGGTAAGCGGCGGACATGCTCGATGACCTGCTGTAAGGCTTGGCGGCCATAGCCTTTTCCTTGCTGCTGCTTATCGATCATATAGCGCCACAGGAAATATTCCAGTTTCGTTTCATCGAGGTAAAGCATAACAAAACCGACCGGGGTTTCGCCGGCATAGATGGCCCGGAACCAGGCGTTTTTAGAGAAGTACGCCTGGGCAATGGAGACGGCGTTGGAGGCCACTAAATTTTTCTGATGGTCGGCCACCTCTAAGCGTAGGATGGCCTTTAGGGTGGGTTCGGTTATTTCCCGTAAGGTTACTTCGAGTGAAGAGATTTCGGGATTGGCCGGTTGATTGCTCATATTATTTTTCCATCCATTGTTGTTTTTTTCAAGTTGTTGAGAAGGTATATAATATCTCTCCCGGATTCTGACAATGCCAATAAACATACCGAGAAAGCAGATGTGTTGCCCCGCCTTGGCGGGTCTTTGTCTGGGATTATACTTCACTTCATTAATATTTGCTCAATCTATAAAAAAGTCGTCACGAACTTGATGACTTACCACCGATAGATAAAAACGGGGAGTCGGGGGGATAACTCCCATCCCCCTGCCTATCGGCTAGCTTTTTAAGGAGACACGCTTGACTTACTTACCTTCAGACACACGTTATGACACGATGCGCTATAATCGCTCCGGTCGCAGCGGGCTACAACTGCCGGCGATTTCGCTGGGAATGTGGTACAACTTTGGTGGCGTCGATCCACTGGAGCGGTCGCGGGCGATGCTGCGCCGCGCCTTCGATTTGGGCATCACCCATTTCGATCTGGCCAATAACTATGGCCCGCCGCCCGGCTCGGCCGAAGATACATTTGGGTCGATTTTTAAACAAGATTTGGCGCCGTTCCGGGATGAACTCGTTATCTCCAACAAGGCCGGCTATCTGATGTGGCCTGGCCCGTATGGGGAATGGGGGTCGCGCAAGTATCTGATCGCGAGCTGCGACCAGAGCCTCAAACGCACCGGGCTGGATTATTTTGATATCTTCTACAGCCACCGGCCCGACCCCAACACCCCGCTGGAAGAAACTATGGGGGCGCTTGATTTTATCGTTCGCAGCGGTCGGGCGCTATATGTGGGCATCTCCACGTATGACCCCGACCAAACCCGCCAGGCGGCCCAAATCTTGCGCGATCTGGGGACGCCGTGCCTCATTCACCAGCCACGCTACAATATGTTCGACCGCTGGATTGAGGACGGACTGCTCGATGTCTTGGCTGATGAAGGCATCGGCTGTATCTGTTTTTCGCCGCTGGCTCAGGGCATTTTGACCAACAAATATCTGGATGGCGTTCCGGACGAATCGCGTTCGGCTAAATATGAAGGCCATCTTCACTGGGGCGATAAAGTCAATCAGGATCGATTGGCTAAGGTGCGGAAACTACGAGAGATCGCCCAAGCTCGCGGCCAAACGATGGCCCAACTGGCTATTGCCTGGGTGCTGCGCCATCCGGGCATGACCTCGGCCCTAATCGGAGCCAGCCGCGTCGGCCAGATTGAAGATGCGGTGGCGGCTTTGGATAACTTGGCTTTCACAGAGGCAGAACTCAACACGATTGAGGGAATTTTGGCAGGGTGAAAAATTAGGCTGAGGCTAAGGCACAGGCTAAGAAAAGGGCATTCGTCTTTTTAAGTCCAGGCGGTTCTACCTGAATTAGTCATTTCTTAGCCTCAGCCTTAGCCCTGCCACATAAGGAGACCAGTCGGCGAAATCTCCAATCTCCTAATCTCCAATCTCCCTACGATGAAAATCAAGATTGTTAGATTTCATCATTTAACGCCACCGAGTCGCCCGGCGGAATAATTTTAACTTCAACCTCCGGAGCTAATTTGGCGGCAAAGGTGGCAAAAGTCAGGGGCGGATCGGTGAGCAAGCGGGGTAAAATCCACTTCAAGCCAACTGGAAAATATGTACCCCAGTGAATCGGAATTGCCACGCGTGGACGCAGCAGTTGGAGGGCCTGCGCCGCCCGGTGGGGATCGAGATGACCGCTGCCCAAAGTCGGCCCCCAGCCCCACACCGGCAGCAGAGCCACGTCAAGATTGTCCACTAGACCCGCCATATCCGGAAAGAGATCCGTGTCCCCGGCAAAGTAGATGGTCTGTTGGCCGTGGATGATAAAGCCCAGACTATCGGCGGCTGTACCGGAAAAGAGTCGATTGCCGTTGTGATGGGCATAGGTGGCTTCAATGGAAACCGGCCCGAGATTGATCGTTTGGCCGACAACCATTTCCTCGATATGGTGGAAGCCGTGCCGACGCAGAATTACGGCCAGGCCGTGCGGCATAACCAGGCGGGTTTGCCGGTCCAAAACTTTTAGCGACGGAATATCCAGATGGTCCCAATGGGCGTGAGAGATAAGCACGGCATCGATCCGCTGGTGCCAGGCCCGGTCGATGGCTACGGATTGGCGGCGGAGATGCCAGACCCACGGTCGTAAGATCGGGTCGGTGAGCAGGCGAATGCCGTTGATCTCAATAAGTAGGGAAGCGTGGCCGATATAGGTGAGGTTTAGAGGTGAGTGATTGGACATTTTACGTTTGGATTGTCCTATTTGCCAACTGTCTATTCAGTCGTCAGATACGCTGCGCTCAAGATAAGGCTGAGGCTAAGGCGAAGGCTAAGAAAGCGCTCGTCGTTAAATGAAGGTCGTTCAACTAAATTTATCATTCCTCAGCCTTAGCCTTTTGGCGGTTGCTCCCACGGGGTTAAGCGGGGCAGCCAGCGCGGTACATGCTGTTTATAGAGTCGATAATCGTCGCCGAAGCGTTTGAGCAGACCCGGTTCCTCGGACAGAGGCATATAGATCATGTTGCCCCCCGTGAAAATGATAGCCCAGGCTAAATGGCAAAACGTGTTAAATATCAGAGCGATGCCAAATAGGGTGCTGATAACCCCGGATATCATCGGATTGCGCACGTAGCGATACATACCGCTGACCACCAGCTTCTGCGTGGGATCCCACGGCGCAAGGGTACCCCGGCCAATGCGGGCAAAATCTCGGATGGTAAGCACAACTAACGGCAGCCCGATGACCATCAGTAGTATGCCCACTATTCGACTGATCGTCAACTGCGCCGGTGAAATGAGCTGTGACGAGGGTTTTTGGCCACACCGAATATAGATGATAGCGGGTATGACGATGATGGCATTGAACGGCAAAATCAAGATAGAGGCTAACTGACGCAGCATAATAGGAGCTTCTCCAAAGTAAAAAGTTAACAGCCCTATTATATTACTCTTACAAGGCAATACAACCTAAATCTTAATATTGATGTTATGGAGAAACAAGCTAAATAAGTCGAAATAATATATAAGATTGTAACAAACTTCACTTTCACAGCGATGTCTCAAATCAAAACTCGAACGCCCAACCAGCTGAGCAGACATTCCGATGGAAATCGGCGCTAAAGTCACGGAGCTATATTATGATGAATCTACCAAAGAACTTAAGCCTCCGGTATTTAATCGCTTTAGGTAGCCTGTTATTGTATGGGCTTAGCTTTATAGGACTCTATCCGTATGCCGGAGTAACGACCGCCGCTTTAAGCATTATGCCGGCGGCAGTTTTTGGCTGGGTTTTGGGTCCACCCGGTGGCCTGCTGTACGGGTTACTGGCTCTGTTTATTAACATCGGTCTTTTTCGTTATGTTGGAGAAGTTGAAAATGATCAATTATTCAATCACCTGGTGGGTACTACCATTGTAACCTTGGCCAGTATAGGCATTGGATGGGTCAAGAATATAAACCATCACACCCAAAGTCAGACTAACGCGTTACAACAAGAGCACAAATTACTTCAGGAGGAAATAGAAAGGCGTATCCAAGCTGAAGCGGCTTTGCGCCAGGCCAACGCCGAATTGCAAGCCCGCAATAAGGAGCTCGATGCGTTTGCTCATACGGTCGCCCACGATCTTAAGAATCCGTTGGGCATCATTACGAGCTACAGCGAACTCCTCAATGGTGATGGTATAAACATGCACTATAAAGAGCTAGAATTGATTTTTAAAGAAGTCCAAAAATCAGGGCGGAAGGCCACCAATATTATCGAAGAGTTGCTGTTACTTTCCAGTATCCGTAAGGAAGCGATAACAATGAGGCCCTTAAATATGATCAAGATCGTTGAAGAAGCCCAGGGACGCGTCGCCTTAATGACTCAGGTGTATCAGGCCGAAATTATCTGCCCTCAAAAGTGGCCTCAGGCGTTGGGTTATGCCCCTTGGATTGAAGAGGTATGGGTTAATTATCTGAGTAATGGCCTGAAATACGGCGGTGAGCCCCCGCGTTTGGAATTGGGAGCCACCATTCAGGACAATGGCATGGTTCGCTTTTGGGTGCGCGATAATGGATTGGGTCTGCCTGTAGAAGCACAAGCCCTCCTTTTTACCGAATTTACTCGGCTGGATGAAATTCGCACGAAAGGGAATGGCTTAGGGTTATCGATTGTACGGCGTATTGTGGAGAAACTCGGCGGGCAGGTCGGCGTCGAAAGTAGTAATGTGCCAGGGCAAGGATGTACTTTTTATTTTACTTTAGCAGCGGGGTGAGTCTTCCGCTTCGCGAGACTCGGCCAGCCTTAGTTGGAGTCGGGCCGGGTTTGTTTTTCTTCCAACTGTGCCAGTCTGTTTCGCAACTCACGGATGGTCTCCTGATGGGCGGCTTCCTGAGCTTCCAAAATGGAGCGCATTTCGGCAATCAGATCGGCGGGGTCGGTGGTTGTCTCAGTGGTGGGCGTTGGGGTATCGCTGCGCCGGCTGAGAAACCAGTTGGCCAGCGAACTGGTGATCACACTAAACAGCGCCACACCGACAATCATTAGCATCACAGCCACGGCACGCCCACCATTGGTTACCGGGTAAAAATCACCGTAGCCTACCGTCATCACCGTCACAAAGGCCCACCAAAAGGCATCGGATAGGGATTTGATATTACCGCCCGAGGCCGACTCTTCGAAATATAAAATAAAAATCACCGCTGCTTCAAAGATGACCAAGACGGAAAAGAGCACGGTCAAGAGCGTACCCTGCGCATTTTTGTTGATGACGATCCGCGACAAAAATTGACGGGGGGTATAGCCGTCTTTGTGCAAAATCCAGCGAAACCACAAAAATCGGAGTATTAGCAAGATGGGGAATGTTCCCAGCAGCACCATCCAGCCCCGCTGGTCTATCATAAAGTACCGCTTGTTGGGCGCTTTGTACAACAAGTAGGCAAAGTCGGCCCACAAAATGACCGAAATAAAAAAATTGATGGCCTGTAAGACGGTATTGGCATTCCGGGGCAGCGGAACTAAGTCGACCAGTGAATTAAAAAGGGACAAGAGCAGGACCAGCAAAATAAACGCTGACCAGTTAGGATTTTGCAAGGCAATATTATCTTCGTGAACGTGTGTATTTGTAGCCATACTTGGTAGGTAAAGGACGGTAGCGTCACCACCGCCCTTCCTGGATTATCCGTAACCCGCATTATAGTCGAAACAAATTTTTGAGCTACACCTGTTCGATAAAATTCAGCCTGGACAGTCCGCTGCAAAATGTTTGGTGTTAGGTGGATTTTATCCGTTTTGCCTGGCTCAACGCGCTATATACGGCCCACCAACTTCACCCCAGCCCCATTTGGGCATCGGCGCTTCCGGGTTTACACTGGCTCCCGGCTGCGAGTTGATCACCGCTAATCGAGACCCCCACTCAATATACGCCACAAATGCGGAACGAAACTCCGGGTCATCCGGCAACCCGGCTTCGTCGGCACAGGCTGCAATTAGACTTGCCCATCGAGACCGTTGGGCTTCCGTTAGCTGCTTCCCCAAATGGCGCG
>JAGRCC010000385.1 GCA_020433785.1 Anaerolineae bacterium | reverse complement strand
TCGCTTAAATGTTGCTTTCCCCATAATGTAAAATCCCCTTTGTTGTACTTTTAGATAGGTCTGGAACGCACACAACCTTATGGTGTAGTGATGTGCCAAGTTAATGGAGGGGGACGGATTCGAACCGCCGTAGGCCTAGCCAGCTGATTTACAGTCAGCCCCCTTTAACCACTCGGGCACCCCTCCAAGTTTGAACTTAAAAACACGGCGCAGTAGCGCCGTGCAAAAATCAAGTATACCAAAAATCAACCAAAAGTCAAATTGACGGTAATTTTTTAATGTTATTTTCTACGAAAACGATCTGGCCCGCCAAACTTCGTACAAAATCAGGCTGCACGCGACTGACGCATTTAACGATTCCACCTGGCCCCGCATCGGTAACTTGATCAGGAAGTCGCACGTTTCTCTTACCAGCCGGCTTAAGCCTTTACCTTCGCTACCCACCACCAAGGCCAGTGGGCCGAAAAGATTGGCTTTATGGAAAAGCTGGGCTGTGGGATCAAGTTCCACCCCGGCTATCCAGACGTTGTCCTGTTTTAACACCTTCAGCATTTGAGCTAGGTTTGGCACTTCGGCGACCCACATATGCTCTACGGCTCCCGCAGACACGTTGACAACGGTGGGAGTTACACCTGCCGCGCGTTGTTTCGGCAAAATGACCCCGTGAACCCCGACCGCTTCGGCTGTGCGCAGTATCGCCCCCAAATTGTGCGGATCTTCTATATGATCGAGAACGATCAGAAAGGGCGGCTCATTTTGCTTCACCGCCCGATGAAGCATATCTTCGACCTCAACCGTGGGGTAACGACCGGTTTTCAAGACAATGCCCTGATGCCCCTGAGCCAATTGATCGAGCGCTTTGCGGGCCACACGTTTGACGGGAATTCGGTTTTGAGCGGCTAAGGCCACCAACTCGTCAACCATCGAGGATGATTGCAGGTTATCGGCGACCAAAAGCTCGTGAACGTGACGCCGCCGCGCCCGAAGACATTCGCGAGCGGCGTTGCGACCATACAGTATGTCCACCCCAATCCGCCTTGACTACTGATTGATTTTCCAGACGGTGCCGTCCGGGCGATCCTCAAGTATCACGCCAACTGCGGCGAGTTGGTCGCGAATTGCATCGCTGGTGGCATAGTCCTTGTTTTTCCGAGCGGCGGCGCGCAGGGTGATTAAGATTTGAACCAGCTCATCTTCCAAACCGGCCGAACCGGCACCTTGCGTCGAAATTTCCGCCGGAATGATGCCCAGAACATCGCCACCTAACCGGCGGTAGGTGTCATCAATCGCTTCCAATGTCCCGCTGGAGACCGCCTGCTGACTGTTGACCAATGTATTCACCGCCCGGTTGAAATCGAACAAAGCGGCCAGGGCTTGAGGCGTGTTGAAATCGCTGTTCATCGCCGCTTCAAAACGGGTTTTGAGATCGGCCAAGGTTTCGGAAAACTGCGCATCGATGGTGCTATCGTGGCTGTCCTGCTTAGCCAGCATTTGCCGCACCAGGCCCACGGTTCCCAGTAGACGCTCGTAGCCTCTGGCGGCAGCGCTGAGGGCCTCGTCAGTGAAATCGGTTGTCTGGCGATAGTGGCTGCTCAAGATAAAATAGCGCACGGTCATCGGAGAGTACGGCTGCGACAGCCGGTCGTGCTCACCGGTTAGGGCTTGCTGAACGGTCAGCGAGTTGCCCTGACTCTTGCCCATTTTGGTACCATCGATGGTGACCATATTATTGAGCAGCCAGTACCGGGCAAATGTGCCGCCGTAAGCCGCTTCACTCTGGGCAATTTCACTTTCGTTGTGAGGGAAGATGTTTTCCAGACCGCCGCCGTGAATATCAAAAGGCAAGCCCAGATATTTGCGGGCCATTACCGTACATTCGGCGTGCCAGCCCGGAAATCCTTTACCCCAGGGACTGTTCCACTGCATCAAATGGCCAGGAGTAGCGGCTCGCCACACGGCAAAATCGCGCGGATCGCGTTTGTCGCCGGCCACTTCCAGCCGAGCGCCTTCCTCTAAATCATCGACCCTGCGGCGAGACAGCTTGCCGTAAGAAGGCCAGCTCGGCACCGAAAAGTACACGTTGCCGTCGCTGGCATAAGCATGGCCTTTGGCGATTAAATCCTGAGCCAGTTCAATCTGCTCCGGCACGTGGCCGCTGGCTCGAGGGGAGATATCCGGGCGGCGGACGTTAAGAACATCCATATCTCGAAAATAGTTGTGGGTGTACGACTCGACAATTTCCATTGGTTCAACCCGCTCTACCCGGGCCTGCCGGCCAATTTTGTCCTCACCTTCGTCGCCATCGCCCACCAGGTGGCCGACGTCAGTGATGTTTTGGACGTAGCGAACTCGATAGCCCAAATATTCCAGATAGCGATGAACTACATCAAAGGTAATATACGCCTTAGCATGGCCGATGTGGGCATCGCCATAAACGGTTGGCCCGCACACATACATCCCCACAAAACCGGGATGGAGCGGCTCAAACGTTTCTTCCTGTCGGCTAAGATAGTTATAAACTCGTAAGGTCATAATCCGTTTTCCATTTTCGCAAATATCATTCGACCGGCGTTGGTTTGAATTACTCGGGTGACCGTCACTTCGACATTTCGATTTAGATACGACCGGCCATTTTCTATCACAATCATCGTTCCATCATCGAGATACGCCACGCCTTGGTCGCGCTCTTTGCCTTCCTGGATAATTTTAATGCCGACCGTTTCACCGGGCAAAATAACGGTTTTCACGGCGTTGGCTAATTCATTAATATTGAGCACTATCACACCTTGCAGTTTAGCCACACTGTTAAGGTTAAAGTCGTTGGTCACAATCGGACAGTCAAGCTGCTTGGCCAGCATCACCAACTTGTCATCAACCCCTTTCACGCCTTCGATGTCCATATCGCTGATCTGAACCGGCACTAACGAATCGGCTTGCAACTGCTCCAGCACCTCCAACCCCCGCCGGCCCCGGTTGCGGCGTAGCGGATCCGACGAGTCGGCGATATACTGCAATTCGGCCAGCACGAAGCCGGGAACCATCAGCGTATTGCGGATGAAACCGGTTCGGCTAATATCGACAATCCGGCCGTCGATGATAACACTGGTGTCTAGCAGCAGTACATCGTCAGTGGCTTTGCGGCCCAGGCCGTCGAACGGGTTGCCCGAGATGATGCGCGGCCCCACCAGATTGAAGATATCGCGCTGCCGCATGACCATAACCGCCATCCCGATATAACCAAAAATAATACTGACTATGATCGGAAAAACAGCTCCATACGGATAGGGTAAATTGGATACAGACGGATGCAGCAAAGCGGCTACCGCCAGTCCCAGCGCTAAGCCTATGACCCCGGCGACCAATTTAGCCGCCGGCATTTTACGAAGTTTGGCTTGAACTAAGTGGAATGGGCGCGTGGTGAGATAGGGGGCTACCAGCAGACCTAAAGCCGCTCCAGCCAGGGTTAAAACAATGATCAGCCGGGCCGACTCACCGGGGTTGTTGGGCTGAAACAGGTAGCTGGATTGGACGCCAATGATGGCAAACACAACCATGCCCACCAAACGAAAAACAAATTCGATGCTCATCCCTAATCTTAAAACTCCCCTAACCCAGTTGCCCGGTTGAATTTTTTAACCGCCGAATTGCGGTTGATGCTACCACAAAAAAGGGCGACTGCACATTAAAGTACATTCGCCCCAACACAGCTTAACATTATTAGCGGAGTTCGATCTTACAAAAGGAGACAATTTACCGGACCAGGTAATTTTGTCCGGGAGTATCCATTTGAAAATTGGTCTGTCTATTTTGATACTTGTTAAATAGCAAAAATGAGCGCCTCATTGGCTAAAACCAATCGATAGGGACAAGGTGTTCACTCCACTTTAACCGGAGTAGACAGACAATAGATTGTAAGATAAAAATGAATAATAAAAATAAGTGCTAACAGTGCAAAGCCAGGTTTTTGGGCAAAAAGCAAAATTAAGTTAGAAAAAATGATGAAAATTTAACGATTATAGTAACACGATCATGTGAGAATGTCAAAGTTTTGCCGGGAAACACCCAAAAACTCTACATAATCGTTAAACGAGCGCGATATCCAGCGCCTCTCCCAATGAACGCACCTTGAGCAGTTCAAGCGATGAAAATTGAGATTGTTTTAATTGAACCGACGCCGGCAGCAGACACCGTTTGAACCCCAGTTTGGCCGCCTCTTTTAAGCGAGTTTCGATATGACTTACCGCCCGCAGCTCACCCGACAAGCCTACCTCCCCGACAATCGCCAGATCGGCGGCCACCGGACGGCTCTTAAAGCTGGAAGCCAGGGCCGCCGCCACCGCCAGGTCAGAGGCCGGTTCGTTGATTTGCAAGCCGCCGATCACATTGACAAACACATCCTGATCGGCCAGCCGGACGCCGACCCGTTTGGTCAGTACCGCGATAAGCAGCAGCAGCCGGTTCATATCGATGCCGTTAGCCGTGCGGCGCGGGTTGCCGAAACTGGTGGTACTCGCCAGCGCTTGAATTTCGACCAGTAGCGGGCGCGTTCCCTCTAACGTCACCGCGATAGCCGAACCGGAAGCGTTGGGTAGCCGCTCGGCCAGAAAAATTTCACTGGGATTAGGCACTTCACTCAAACCGATGTCGCCCATCTCAAAAATTCCGATTTCGTTAGTCGCGCCAAATCGATTTTTGACGCTGCGTAACAGCCGGTAGGCGTGGAAACGTTCGCCCTCTAAGTAAAGCACCGTATCGACCAGATGCTCCAACACGCGCGGCCCGGCAATTGTCCCCGTTTTGGTCACGTGCCCAATGAGGAAGGTCGGAATATTCTGCCCCTTGGCTACGCCCTGGAACCGACCGGCGCACTCCCGCACCTGACTAACCGATCCCGGCGCCGATTGTAACTCTTCCAAAAAGACCGTCTGGATCGAATCGACCACCAAGAATTGGGGCGGGGTTTGACGCAGGTGGTCCATAATGGCCGTCATATTGGTTTCCGACAGAACGAACAGGCGGTCGCTTGAAAGCTGCAAGCGGTCGGCCCGCAGTTTGACCTGCTGGGCGCTTTCCTCGCCGGAAATATAAAGGACAGGCCCTTCCGCCGCTAGCGCCGCCGAAATTTGCAGCAGCAGCGTACTCTTGCCGATACCGGGATCGCCGCCAATCAGAATGAGCGAGCCGGGCACCAGGCCGCCGCCCAGTACCCGGTTAAACTCGTCCATCGGCAGCATCGTGCGCCGGTAGTTGTCGGCGGCAATCTCGGTTAGCGGCTGGGGGACGGAGCGTCCGATCAGCGCTTGAGCCGACCGCTGCACAACGGCGCCCGACGAGGTGGCTTCCACCAGCGTTTCCACCAGGGTGTTCCACTCGCCGCAATCGGGACAGCGACCCATCCATTTGGGTTGGGTGCTGCCGCATTCTTGACATACATAACGGGTTCTCATTTTGGCCATAGTACAGAAATTATATCAAAATCCCGGCAGAATACCAAGAACACATGTTCACTTCCTGCCTGTTGTGACGACAATCACGTTTGCAGCCATAAAAAAAGCTCGCTGTTAACAGCGAGCTTTTCGAAAAGATGGCCTATTTTACCGTTAGTTAGCTACGGCGGCCAGCATATTGTCAACGCGCTGTTGAATAGAAGGTTTAGGATGCGCCCCGACAATCCGGTCAAAGATTTCGCCGTCTTTTACAAACAGCATGGTCGGGATGCCTTGAACGCCGTACTTGATGGCATACTGCGGGTTTTCATCGGTATTGACTTTGGCAATGACGATTTTGTCGCCATATTCTTTGGCTAACTCGTCTAAAACCGGGGCAACCATCCGACAGGGGCCACACCACGGCGCCCAGAAGTCAACCACAACGGGGGTTTTGGAATTTAATACTTTACTTTGGAATTCGCTGTCAGATACATGAATGGGGGTAGACATAAATACACTTCTCCTTAAATTTTACGTTTAATCAAATATCATATCTAAATATAGGTGATTTCTCAATAAATGCCAGCTTACGCCGCAAGCGTAACAACTTCGGTTATTACGCGTTTCTACCATTTCTGACGATAAAGCCCTGAGTTTTCTTACCAAAGTTGCTAAATAATTGACATGGACGGAGTCTCAGAGTAAATTAGCCCTCAGCATAAACCACAATTTTAGAGGACACGATGACCCAAATTTTACCCGCTCATTCGCCCCAAGCCCTAAAACTGGCTCGCCGCCTGCTGCGCGACGGGGAAGTGGTCGCTCTGCCCACCGATACCGTCTATGGCCTGGGGGCCAACGCCTTCGAGCGCTTTGCCGTGCGCCAAATCTTTCAGCTCAAACAGCGCCCACCGGACAAAGCCATTCCGGTGTTCATTTACCAGATCGATGATCTCAACCTGGTAGCTCGTCACGTGCCGAACCGGGCTTGGCCGCTGCTGCAAAAATTTTGGCCCGGCCCATTAACGGTTGTGCTGCCCAAGGTGGCGGCTTTGCCCGATGATGTGACAGTCGGGCAGGACACGGTCGCCGTTCGTATTCCCGATCACCCCGTTAGCCTCGAACTGGTGATCAAATTTGGCCGGCCGCTGGCCGTCACCAGCGCCAATCTGTCCGGCCAGCCGACGCCCTCCACCGCTCAAGGCGTGGCCGAGCAGCTAGGGCCAGCCCTCCCGCTGGTCTTAGATGACGGCCCCAGCCCATCCAGCCTCCCCTCGACCATTATTGATCTGAGTATCGACCCGCCCCGAGTCTTACGTCCAGGCCCGATATCTATCGAGGCGTTAAAAAGCTTTTTGCCCGATTTACAATGAGGAGGAGACCGGAGATTAGCTAATCAGAGACGGGTCGATCAGGACGGGTTTTGGAAAAAACTATTCAGTAAATCTCCAATCTCCAGTCTCCAATCTCTTAATCTCCACAAATCGTGATGCCTCACCAACCTCAATCAAATTCTAATGACATACCGCCTAAGATTTCTGTCTCCCTCACCCTGGGTATCGACGCCAGCCGGGCGGCCCGCGCCCGCCGCACCGGCACCGAGACCTATTCGTTGGAGATCATCAAAGCGCTAGCGAAATGTTCACCTAACCATCTGCGACTGCGCCTGTACACACCTCATCCGCCGCAGCACACCGACTGGCCCGACTCCGCTCAGGTGGAAACGCGCGTTATTCCGTGGCCGCGCATGTGGACGCACCTGCGGCTGGCGGCCGAACTCCGGCAGCACCCGCCCGATCGGCTGTTTGTGCCGGCTCACGTCTTGCCGCTCTACTGTCCCGTGCCGGCCATTGTCACCGTTCATGATTTGGGTTACAAACATTACCCCGCCGCCCATCGCCCGTTCGATCGCGGGTATTTGGATTGGACCACCCGTCGGCACACCCGCGTCGCCCGACACATTTTGGCCGACTCGCAGGCCACCAAACAGGACCTGATCGATTTCTACCAGGCCGATCCGCAGCGCATCAGCGTCGTCTATCTGGGCCGAGATGAGAGCCTGACCCGCGTCGACGATGCCCTTATAATAGAAAGAACCAAAGCCCAATACGGCATCGAGGGCGATTACCTGCTCTATCTCGGTACGCTGCACCCCCGTAAAAATCTGGTGCGGCTGATCGAGGCGTTTCAATTGGCCGAGCCGCAGCTTCCGTTCGCGCTTAAGCTGGTCATCGCCGGGCAGAGGGGGTGGCTGTACGATGAAATTTTTGCCAAGGTGCAACATCTGGACCTGACCGGCCGCATTCTCTTCCCCGGCTACGTTGACGATGCCGACAAGCCCGCTCTGCTGTCGGGGGCGTTGGCTTACGTTTTTCCTTCGCTCTATGAGGGCTTTGGCTTACCGGTGCTAGAAGCGATGGCCTGCCAGACGCCGGTCTTAACCAGCCGCGTCTCATCCCTGCCAGAGGTGGCCGGCGACGCCGCCCTGCTGGTCGATCCCCACTCGTCTGATGACATTGCCGCCGGACTAGTTCGCCTGGTCGGCGACACCGACCTGCGTCACCAACTCATCGAACAAGGATTGAGGCAAATCGAAAAGTTTTCGTGGGGCAAAGCCGCCAGACAGATTTTGGAGATTTTAGCCAAATGCTAAACCAATCCATCCCCCCCACGGCCACTATCCTTAATGTCAAAATCCATGCCTTAACCAACGCCCAGACGCTGGCGCTCATCGAGCAGTTTATCGCCAGTGGGCGGCCCCACCAGTTGACCACCACTAACCCCGAATTTGTGATCGAGGCCCAGCATGATGAAGAATTTCGTCGCATTATCAACAACGCGGCGCTCTCCTTGCCGGATGGGATCGGCTTGTTGAAAGCGGCGCGCTTTTTGGGGACAACCCCGCTGCCGGAGCGCGTCGCTGGGTCTGATCTGGTCAGCCGGCTGGCTGAATTATCGCACCGGCAGGGTTATCGCATCTTTTTTTTGGGTGCATGGCCCGGCGTAGCCGAGCAGGCCATCGCCAACCTCAAGCACCGTTACCCCCATCTCCAAGTAGCCGGCTGCTACGCCGGCTCGCCCGCCCCGGAAGAAAATGAAGCTCTCATACAACGTATTCTCCCCACCCAACCTGATATCTTGCTCGTGGCCTACGGTCATCCTCGCCAGGATAAATGGATTGCCCGTAACCTGGAGCGACTCCAAATTCCCGTTTGCATCGGCGTGGGCGGCTCGTTCGATTTTTTGGCTGGGACCTCGAAACGCGCTCCGCGATGGCTGCAGCAGTTACATTTGGAGTGGCTGCACCGCTTAATTACTCAGCCCTGGCGCTGGCGGCGCATCTGGAACGCGGTGCCTTACTTTAGCTGGCTGGTGCTGCGGCAAAAATTGAGTAAAAGGTGACAGTCACTCGAGCGCGCTAAATCGACCTCGTTAAACGGCTTAGAGGCTGATTTAGCGACAATAAGTGATTGTCCCCTAATCATTTTACACCCCCGTACGAAAGGACAGGTGCCGCACCTGTCCTTTTTATGTGGCGACAACCTGAGCCATAGCCTGATGCCATAAACGCCATTTTTTGTTACGATAAGCCTAAATTCAACCATCACCATCCTCCCCCGTCACTCGACTAAAAATCCACCCTACGACCAACACCATCCACCTCTAACCACACCACAAACTCTATGAACTCTACAACTCTATAAACTCCATAAACTCTATGAACTAACAGGGAGAGAAATCATGACTTTACTTCAAAAACAAACCGCTCTTATCACCGGCGCGTCACGCGGCCTCGGTTTAGCCCTGGCTCGATATCTGGCCCGCCGCGACTGGCAGCTGCTCATCGACGCCCGGGGCGACGCCGCGCTGCGGCAAGTTGAGGCCGAACTGGCCCGGCACACCCAAGTGATTGCCATTCCCGGCGACGTTACCTCTGAAACGCACCGCCGGGCGTTGGCCCACGCGGCCGAGTCGCTGGGCGGTTTAGACGCGCTGGTCAACAATGCCAGCATCTTAGGCCCCAGCCCCCAACCGCACCTGCTCGATTACCCGCTGGAGGTCTTGGAGCAAGTTTATCAAGTCAACGTCCTGGCGCCGTTGGGGCTGCTGCAAGCGGTGCAATCAACGCTGAAACCGGGAGCGCGCATTCTCAACATCACCAGCGATGCCGGGGTGGAGGATTATCCGGGCTGGGGCGGCTACGGGTCCAGCAAAGCCGCTTTAGAGCAGCTTTCCTCAATACTGGCCGCCGAAAAACCGGAGTGGCGCGTTTACTGGGTCGATCCCGGTGATATGCGCACCCAAATGCACCAGGAAGCCTTTCCCGATGAAGATATCAGTGACCGCCCTCTGCCGGAAGAGAGCGTCCCCGGCCTCATCGAGCTATTAAGCGGTGAACTGCCCAGCGGCCGGTATCGCGCCCAAGAAGTCGGCGCGGTGAGCTTGGCCGCTGTTCAAACAGGCTAAGACTGAGGCGAAGGCAAAGGAAAAATAATAATGAAGATAAATAGTTTCGTAAGCGAGTTGTCGTTGTTCGATTTGGTCGAGGCTCAGACCCCGGCGGGGGTACTGGCTGCGGCCAAGGCTAAGGTGAGCAACTATAAAACGAGCGAAAAGATCGGCCTGACGACACCGCCCATAGACGGCCTCGATTTTCAACTTCCGCCTGAATTGGAGGCGAGCGAACCGCCGGAGGCGCGCGGGCTGGCTCGCGATGAGGTGCGGCTGTTAGTGTCGGATCATACCATGGACCAGATGAGCCATACCACATTCCGTCACTTGCCGGACTTTCTGACGGCCGGAGATGTGGTCGTCATCAATACTAGCGGCACCCTTAACGCGGCGGTGATGGGCACACGGGCCGACGGCAGCGCCGTCGAGATTCATCTTTCGACCCATTTACCAGCTGACCTGTGGCTAGTCGAAGTTCGCCGACCGGACGATAAGGCCAGCCGGCCTTTTTACGAAGCCACGCCAGGCGAGACCATTGCTTTACCGGACGGCGCTTCGATCACGCTGCTGACCGCCTACCGTAGTGAACAGCGTCGCCCGACTGACACCAAAGTGCGACTGTGGGTCGCCACGCTCAACCTGTCTGCTCCGTTAAATGACTACCTGACCAACCATGGCTTTCCTATTCGTTACGGGTACGTCAAGCAAGCCTGGCCGCTGGAGTACTACCAAACCGTTTATGCAACCGAACCGGGTAGCGCCGAGATGCCGTCGGCCGGGCGAGCGTTCACCCCGGAATTGATCACGCGACTGGTGGCGAAAGGGGTGCAGATCGCGCCGTTGGTGCTGCATACCGGCGTCGCCAGTTTGGAAAGCCACGAGCCGCCGTATGAGGAGTTTTATCGCGTTCCGGCCGAGACGGCGCAAATCGTCAACGCGGCTCGTGCGGCGGGAAAACGGGTGCTGGCGGTAGGAACCACCGTGGTTAGAGCTTTGGAAACGGTAACGGACACGACCAGGGTGACGCATCCCGGCCAGGGGTGGACCCGGCTGGTCATTGCGCCGGAGTCTCGGCTGCGGGCGGTCAACGGCCTGCTGACCGGGTTTCACGAGCCCCAAGCTTCGCACCTGTATATGCTGCAAGCGCTGGCCGGCGCTAACCATATCGAGCGGACCTATCGGGCCGCCCTCACCGAGCGCTATCTGTGGCATGAGTTTGGCGATATGCACCTGATTTTGTAACGCATCTCCCCGTCTCCCACCCCTCAAAAAAGCCAGGTGACGGTCACTTATTTAAGTGACCGTCACCTTTGGAACTTAAATCAACCTCAGTTCCTTGTCATTTTGTCCCATCACCTGTTACAATATAAGTATTGACCTCGACTCGTTCGGCCCATTTTATGCTTCACCCAATCTTAATCCTCAAACTGACCCACTTTGCACCCAGACCCCAGACAATAACACCTCTATGGCAGTTTTGGCCGGTTGTTCCTGTTCAGATCATTTTAGGGGTTGGTTCATCCTATAAAGTCATGGCTGAAAAACCAGGTGACAGTCACTTATTGTCGCTAAATCAGCAGTTGTATGGCTCAAACAGGTCGTTTTAGCGTACTCAAGTGACTGTCACCTTTGAAACTGCGTCAGTCCTGAAGATTATCAAAATAGCACGTGAAGAGATGACATCAGCAAGGCAAGTTGAAATCCAAGCTCTAATCGATAAGAAACAACGTCGTTTACAGAAACTTAAGGAAAAAGAGGCGACACTCGGTATTAACACGCCGCCTGAGATCTTAACCGAGATGGAAGATATTGAGTTAGAGATTGAGCGGCTAAGAGAAGAGTGGCGACAAGTAAAAGATTCTGATCCACCTGATAACATTGAGGAATCCCCGGGTGGTACTACCAAAAGTGATGGTCAATCGCCAATTGAACTGTTAGTGGCGAAAATCGGCGTTATGGGCACGATTGTGGCGGCGCTCATTGGGCTAATTGGCATCGGAATTACTGCATATTTTGGCTATCTCGGAATTCAAGCCCAGATCGAACTGCCCATCCAGGCTACTCAAACTGCTGAAGCAAAGGCCATCTTATTGGCCTTGTCAGTCACCCCCACGCCTCAATCCACGGAAATGGCGACGCCAACAACTGGCCCCGCGCCGACCGATACACCAACAGTCACGCCCACTCGGCAAGCGCCCCCTACCTTCATCAGCGAATACGTTTTTGATCCGGAGTGGGATGCGGAGCAGGTGGAATTCGACTTTGAGCCGGGCATAGTCCCCACAGAGACGATCACCGACTTTATTAAACTATCCCGCGTGGCGCTTGGCAGCACGGAAAACGCCAAATTAGCCATGAATGTCCGGCTTAGGCTCAAGAATACCGGCACTCGGCCACTGATACTGGATTTGAACCAACGATTTTTCAGTCTTGAGGATGAACAAGGCCGCAAGGCCGAACTGCTATACTTTTGCTGTGACAGCCAGGGAGAATTATTGGGACCCGGACAAGAACGCGAAGTGCAGTTGATTTTTCGCGGAGACCCCGGCTGGATCGGCAAAGAAGTATCAACCAATGCCATCTTCGTGCGGGTTCGGGGACTCCTGCCCGTGGTCCGGGCATCGTGGCGGATTCATACCCTGGCCACGGCTGAATAATCACTCACATGGGCCTCGGGGGCCGCGGTTGTGAGGTGCTGCGGCTCTATAATTCAGGCGTTGAGCACTACGAAACCGATTATCTCGCTCCACGCCAACGGCTAAGGAGCGCATCACCCCAACCCAATCGACTTCAACGCCAACATCTACGTTGGCGTTTTTTATGGCATTGGCCATCGTTACAATCTTCACAGCGATTGATCCGCCGTCGGTATCGAAATGCCGGGCCGTCGAAAAGAGGGGTGAGCGCTCAGAAAGATACGATCACGATCGTGATCGAAGGGTCTGGCGCGCCAAGGTATGCGATCGCGATC
>JAGRCC010000384.1 GCA_020433785.1 Anaerolineae bacterium | reverse complement strand
CGCGTTCCAACGCCTGGGCGCATTGATAGGCCAGGGTCAGGCCAAATTCACGTTCCTCCGGGCTGAACTCGTGGGCTTCGGGGAAGCTGAAACTCAAGCCGCCGATGGTCCGGCCCTCTACGACCAACGGCATAACAGCCCAGGCCGCATGGGACGTTTCACTGACGACGACCGGGTAGAGCGCCTGGGCCATTGGACGGGAGTTGACATAGAGCGGCTGGCCCGACTGAACCACATCGGCCATAGGGATGCCGGATTGGGCCGGGAATCGCTGCCAGCGAGTCATGGTTTCCTCCAGATAACCAATCGAAGCCAGCAGCTCAAATTCAGTGCCCTCATCAGTCAGCAGGGCAATCAAGCCGGCATTGATGCCCATGGTGGCCAGGCCATGGGTGAGGACAATCTCAGCGATCTGAGCCGACCTAACCGCTTGCGACAGCCGGGTGGTGACCGTTTGCAAACTGGCAATCCGTTCGGCTATTTGCTCGGCGGTTTGCCGGGCGGCTTGTTCGGCCTGGTAAGTACGGGCATTCTCCAGGGCAATGGCGGCTCGCCGAGCCAACTCTTCGGCCAGGGCCAGATCTTGCTCACTGTAACGATACCCCGACTCGGCCCACACAAAAAGCATCATGCCCACCACCCGCTCCTGAACCATCAGCGGCACCACCATCGCCGACTGTAAACGCAGATCGCGCAAAATTTGATAATGCTCGGCATCTTGGGCGCTCTCTCGCAGTATGGCTTCGGTAATCTCCGGGTAAAGCTCGGCCTGGCCTCGCAGCCAGGGGCGTGCTTTCTCCTTGATAACGTCTGGCCGGGGCGGGTAGCGCTGCTGCAATTGACGCGCCAGCGCCACTTTGGCCGGGTCGATGTGGGCGACCGCGATATGATGAATCGATCCGTCATCTTCAAAAATATCCACAGCGCACCAATCGGCCAGGTGAGGCACGGCCAGGTGGGCCACGTTGGACAGCCGCACGGTGTAATCCAAAGAACTGGCCAGTACCTTACCGGTTTCGGCCAACAGGCGCTGGGCCAGTTCAGCCTGTTTACGGGCGCTAATGTCCATGACCAACGCATAAAATCCGGACGGCTGGCCATCTATATCCAGATGAGGAACGTACGTCGACAGTACTGTTTTATCACCTTCAGCATAGGTAATGGTCGTTTCAAAGCTAACCTGCTCGCCGGCCAGCGCCGCCTCAATACCAGGCCGAAGCTGTTCGTATGCCTCCGAACCGATAATTTCACGAATAGAGCGGCCTATAATTTGCTGGTGGGAGAGGTTGTACCAGCGCTCGTAAGCCGCGTTGACGAATTGATAACGCTGATCGCGATCAATATGCGCCATGAGGCCCGGCACCGTATCCATAATTAACCGCAGTTCGGTTTCACTTTCACGCAGTTTGCGTTCGGCTACTTTACGATCGTGGATGTCGATAGAGGCGCCCAACCAGGCGGTGAGATGGCCCTCGGCGTTACGCAGCGGCACAGCGCGGGTCAGGAACCAGCGATAGACGCCATCGTGACGCCGGTGGCGCGCTTCGATCTCGTAATCAGCGCCGGTCTGTAGAGCGTGCGTCCACTGACTGAGGCAGCGATCCCGATCACTGGGATGGAGGATGCGGTCCGGCCACTGCCGGGCATTTTGCTCCGGAGTCAGGCCGACGTAGTTCAACCAGCGGTCATTGGCGTACGTCATAGCGCCATCCGGTGAAGCCGTCCAAACCATAGACGGCACCAGATTAGCCAGAATTTGCAAGCGAACTTCGCTCTCACGCAAGATGGCTTCGTTGAGCTGCCATCGCATCTGCTCCTGTTGCAAAGCAGCCACTTGAGCCTCCAACTGGCGATTCGTTTCTTCCAATTCACGCACCTGTTGGTCCAGTTCTGGCCGACTGGATTCTAAAGCGTGGGGGTGATGATTTGAAGGGGCCTTTTTTGGCGATGTTGGCATAACATCCTCCCTGGCATACGGGCAATGGGTCAAAAATTGGGCCGATGAGATGTGTAAATTCCCGGAATGGCAGGCCATAGGACGATAATAAAGTCCGGGTGAGCTTAAGGGGCAACAGTTCAACTTAAGTATAAAAAACCGCTATCCTTATCGGTAAGAATAACGGTTACATATCTGGGTTGGTCAATACTTAGTTGCAATTGCACTGAAACATGGGGCCGCCACTGCTCTAGAATCGTCTAGCACACCCTTCACAAACTATTGGCCAACTTTCTAACTTTATTCACGACAGCCTCACCGATTAAGAAAGTGGCCATCTCAATTTTCAATGCAATATTCCCCCATCGAATTATGGTACAGAGAATTTACAATTTGTCTGTAGGGAAAGTTTGACAAATTGAGACCTGATTATTTTTCCATCATTCGTTCCTTTGACTTAGCCCTTACTTTTGGGGCACTATCTATTTGTTCTCGGGTTCAACTGAGGGTATGGCGACAGGGGTGGGGGTTGTAGCGCTTGGCCGGGGTAAATTGGGGCAGGTTAATTGGTACGTTTCATCGCCCAGATATTGCTGCCATTCCAACGGCGTTAGATTACGGCGAACCTGCCGGCAGGCGCGGTCGGCCAGCGTTTGGGTTTGGGCAATCCATAGTTTGAGCGAGAAATCATCGCCGGTTGTGGCCAGCCACTGGCCGTCGGCGCTAAATGATACCGACCGGACACCATCCTGATGGTCGCTCAGAATGGTCGGGCTGACCATCGGCGCTTCGATGTCCCACAACTGCACCGTGCCGTCGAAGCTGGCAGAGGCCAGTGTTTGGCCGTTGGGGCTAAAGGCCAGAGAAAAGACACGACCTCGATGCCCCCGCAGCGCGACCCCCTCTGCCTCAGCCAGATCCCACCGCCAGACCAGCCCAACATTGTTATCTCCGCCGCCGATTAACAGATATTGGCCATCCGGACTGAAGGTCAGCGTTTCTACATCCAGCGTGTTCTCAAGTGGCAGGGGTTGGGGTTCCAGCGTGTCCAAACTCCATAAATTGACCAGCCCGTCAAAACTGGCGGAGGCCAGAGACTGGCCGTTGGGGTTAAAAGCCAGGCCGGATATGCCTTCCAGATGAGTTGACGGCAAGGGCTGCGGTTCAGGCACGCCGGCTGTCAAGTCCCACAGATTAATCTGGCCCTCAAGGTCGCCCGATGCCAGCCAGTGGCCATCCGGGCTAAAGGCCAGTGATAGCACCACACTCTCGTGGCTAAGCAGCGACTGCGGTGAGGCTTCTGCCGGCTCGGTCACATCCCACAGCCAGACCGCTCCATCGCCGTCGCCCGCAGCCAATCGTTGACCGTCACGGCTAAAGGCCAACGAACGTAGTTCACCGGCCTGGCCTTCCAGCAGGCCAACTTGGCTAGCCGGATTGACTCGCCACAGTTGGACCGTGTTATCAACCAACACGGCCAACAGGTTAGGATCAACCGGGCTAAAGGCCAGGTTGCCCACCAGCATATTGTCAACCAACGTGAGGGGAGCCGCCGAGGGAGCGCCGGTGTGCCATAATCTGACCGATTGGTCATCGCTGCCGGACGCTAAAAACTCACCGTCGGGGCTATAGGCAATGGCCTGGACTTCGGCGGTGTGCCCCTGCAGCACCTCGATTTGGCCAGCCTCAGGGCCGATCGGCCACAGGCGGATGGTTTGGTCCAAACTGGCCGAGGCTAAGGTCTGGCTGTCGGGGCTAAATACTAAATCGCCAATGCTGCCGGTATGACCCCGCAAAATCTGGGGGTCGGCCTCGAGATCGGCCATCGACCACAAGCGAATGACCCACTCGGCTCCGCCGAAACCCTCGGCTCCGGCCGAAGCCAACCATTGGGCGTCCGGGCTGAAATCCACGGCTCGGATGGTCACCGTGTGGCCATGAAGTTCGCGCGGTTCCGCAGTTAGATTGGTTAAATCCCACAATTTGACCACCGGTCCGGTCACCGGGTTATTACTTACGGTAGCCAGAGTCTGGCCGTCAGGACTCAGGGCCAGGTCGGTCACTAAAATCTCTTGCGTACCGATTTCTTGAGGACGAGCCGCCGGCGTCACCAGATCCCACAGCCGAATGGACCCGCTGCTACGACCACTGGAGGCCAGACGCCGGCCATCGGGGCTGAAGGCGATGGCCGATACCCCACCGGGATGGGCCTCTAAGACCCGTTCTTGGCTGGGCAGCGCGGCCGAGTCACTTAGCCGCCATAGTAGAATTAGGCCATCATCGCCGGCCGAGACCAGGCGGTCCGGCTCGGTGGGGCTAAAGGCCAGGGCGGTTAGACCACTGTCTGTCTGCCAGGCAATAGGTTCAGCCGCGTAGTCGTTAATGTCCGGCCACAGCAGAATGGTGCCATCGGCCAGACCGTAGGCCAGGGACACGGTTTCAGTCTCAACCCGGCTAAAGGCCATAGCCGTGACCTCGGCCTCATAAACCCCCAGGATAGCGTTAAAGTTTGACTCGCCCAAAATTTGGCGGAAGGCGCTGTCAATCAAGGGCCGCGCATTGCCGACGGCTTCAGTGTTGAGCCGCTCCGCTTCCACAACCAATAGTGCACCCAATTCGGTGTTGCCGGTGCGGGTTACCAGCGGCGGCGCCAGGGAGGCCAATGATTTAGCCAGCGAAATTTGGTTCTGCCGGATAGCTCTATCGCGCTCGGTTTTGGCCACCTGTTCGGCTAACTCAGCCCGATCACGCTCCAATTCGGCCGTAGAGCGGGCATCTTCGGCTTCCACTCGACGCTCTTCGGCAATATACCGTTGGTCTTGGGCCACTCGAAACTGCCAGAAAGCGAGAATGGCCAACACGGTGGCGAGGACCAACCCCAAACTAATGGCGATCATCCGCTGCCGCTGCCGGCGCAGCGCATCCTCACGGCTGGTGAAAATATACTCACCCTGCAACCGGGTTAGCGTCGGCGGCGTTTCGGCGTGGACTGTGCGATTATGCTCGGCCTCAATCAAATCATCGCCGCGCAGTAAATAGCTGCGGTTGCGCTTCCGGTTATCCCATTCAAGCGCCCGGACTAGCAGCCGGGTATGAATTTTAACCCACTTCAGGTCAGTATCTAAGGCTTCGGACAGCGCTTCTAAAGCGGTGTTAAAATCATCGCTGTCGCGAAAAAACGACCAGTTGATCGAGGCCAAGGTTCCAGGCGCGTTGTCGGGGTCCACATCTCGATAAACGATCGGAACAATCCGTTTATTGAACCCTTCGGCGTGAGCCAACTCTTGATGGCATATTTCGGAGATAATCGAGTCAGGGCTGAGGATGAAGATAAAACAGTCCGCCGACTCGATAGCCGAACGAATCTCGGCCCGCCAGTCGGCGGTTAGGGGAATACCTTCCCAATCGACCCAGACGCTGCGGCCATTATCGACTAGGGCTTGGTGAAATTTTTGGACGAACGTTTTGTCTCGCCGCGAGTACGAAATAAAAATATCGTCCATTGAGCAACTAACGGGTAGCCAGGCTAAAGGCGCCCAGTACGGGGGTATCGACAGCTACCATCCGACGCTCACGGACTAAACGGGAGCCAAACGCCTCCAGATCGATCCAATTTTGATTATCAAACATGCCGGCTACCGTGAGGTTAGTCGTTCGCCCGGCCCGGGAGAGGGTGGCGGCATTGAAACTGAAAGCCACTTGGGGCGGCTTGAAGAAAAAGCTGGTCATTTCAACGGTGTTTTGGGTGGGATTGGTATGGTCCACGTGGCAAGCCTTGATATCGACCGGATTAGACAGCAGTTGCAACGAGCCAGCCGCGGCCGATGAGGGCAGGACGGTCATGACAAAATGGGTTCCGTCCGGCACAGAAGCGGATTGAACCTGAAACCGCAGATCGCTGTCGGGCGACGTGATCTCGGTCAAGCCACTGCTGTCGACCGTCTGCGTTAACGGGGCCGATCTATCCGGGGCGATAGCCAACAGCACGCTGCCCTGGTCTTCGGCGGGCACAACGCGGGCTAACGCGGCGGAGAGAAGATTCTCGTCAATCTGAACGCTGGTACACAGCTTGACCCATGTTTGCAGGGTGGGCTGATACATGAAAAGGTGGAGGCTTTGTTCCTCGGCCAGAACATCGGCGGGGACATCTTCTTCATTATACTGGATGTTGATCACCAGGGAGGGATTAAAATTTGTATAAATTTGACTCTCGCCCTGCCAGATGCCAAAGGTAATGGGGCTGCCAACCGTACCGGGCGGCGCCGTAATTCCGGCCGGTAAATTGTCCTCCGACAAATAATCGGCTGTAACCAACAGCGACGCCGGCTCAGACAGCGCCCCTTCGGGGACCCAGACCGACACCGCAGTTTCAGCGCTGCCGCTGGGTTTGAGGGGGGTGTCGGCCCGGCTAATGGCTGACCAAGTTAAAACCAAAGCCATTCCCAAGCCGGCCCTGACCAGCCAAACGCCGGTCGCCGTCCCATATCGATGCAGGGTGGACCAAAATCGTAACATCGTATTTGATATTCCTCCAAGATTAATCCCCTAAAGTGGAGCAGGCACACCCAACGAATGCCTCCCAGATTCATTTTAACACAATCGGCGCAAAAGGCGTAACACAGCGAAGGCATAATTAAGGGGTAGTAGGTCGTGTAGTTTCTCCCTTAAGGGTACATAATTCCACCGCGGATGGCAACAGTGAATAAGTCCTAATCCAAGTTACTACCGTAACTGAGGTTAATGTAGCTAAGACCACGCTCTACTTTTCGCCCCAACCCAATTCATCTCTCATCCTTTATCATTCATAATTTGGTTAAGTTAAGCAGGCGGCTGGATACCCTGCTAACCGTTTAACGCTCACCCTCACTGCCCCGGACAGGATAAAACAACACATTAAAAAGCAGAGCCCATGTGGCTCTGCTTTTTTTTACGCTAGCGACTTGAATGGCAAGTTATATCTTCTGCTCGGCAATCTCAATCGCACTATGCGTGCCCCACAATGTGGTGAGAATTTGTTTTGTCTCTTCAACCCAAGTCCGCATATCTTTCTTTCGTCTGTCTTATATCTCCTGAGGCGACTCAACGCCCAAAATTAACCGGATTGGCAAGGTTAGAAAAGCAACTTTGTAGCCTTACAGCGTTTGTTAGTTTAGAACTTTCAAAATTCGCGCAGCTTGCCAATTCCCGTTTAATTTATTTGTTAGCTGGCTTGATCTTTAAGAAAGGTTTTCCAAATCATTCAAATCCTTATACCGACCACTGGCTTTCTTGTTGACCTTCAAATGCGCCAGACTAATCAGGTTAACTTCAACCCCATCCAAAACATCTACCTGTCGCTCGGCATAACATTCCTCGAAACTTACCCCAGAAATTGTCGTTAGGATCTTTATCCGCACCGGCGGCAGACCCATTCGAATAATCTGCTCTTCTTTCAAAAACAAATCCGGCGTCACTTCATCTACACCGAATCCAAACGTCTGCAAGACCTTGACCACTTTCGCTGCATTTTCAGGCGCGATGGCTATCCAAATATCCATATC
>JAGRCC010000383.1 GCA_020433785.1 Anaerolineae bacterium | reverse complement strand
CCAGATCGTTCCAGTTGGGGGCGGTTGGCAACGGCATCGGTACGGGCGAGTGGTTTTCGATGGCGTCCGGTAGAATCTTGGTGATACTGATAGTAACCTGGTCCCGGCTGCCGCGCTCGCGGGCCAGGGCGATGATCTGTTTGCTGGCTTCTTCAGGGGAATGATTACTGACGGCCTGGGCAACTTCTTTGGGTTCAACGTAGCCGGTCAAGCCGCCGCTGAGCAAAATCACAATATCATTGGCAAACAGTTTACGCGAAAAGAGCTGAACCTCAACCTCCGGATCGAACCCCAACGCCTGCGGCAACCGCTGGCGCGGGGTAAGCAGCTTCGTTTGCTGAGTGGGTTCTGCCTTGACCACGGTCTCAACTTTGACCGGAGCCGGCGACACATCAACTTTATCTTGATCGATCTTATTGGCGACTGGCGTCGCCAGAACGTCAGCGTTTTTATCTTTGTCGGCTTTTTTCGCCTCGGCCTCAATCCTGACCGGGGCCACGTCTTGGCTAAGCAGTTCTATATCCTGATCCCAAACCACGTAAGCCCGATTATCGCCGACACTGGCAACCAGCAGTTTGTTATCCTGAATCCAGGCCGCCATAAGCGTCGTCGCCATGATGCGACGCTCAGGGTGCTGGTTATTCTTTTCAAAAATATCGGTATTAGCGAGTTTGATCGCGGTGGTGAGTTGTTGTTGCAGATCGGACGAAGTGCTGGTGTAAAAATTGTGAAGTACTTTCTGAATGGCGTACCGGCTGGCCACTTGCGTGGAAGCCGTTCCGGCTACAGCATCAGCAATAAGGTACAATCGACCTTTTTTGGCAAGATCATTCGGCTCATGGGGTTCAAAAAAACCCACACTGGCCTGCGGTGAGTAAGACCAGGCCGACTGGCTCAGTTGACCGGCCTCAACAGCTTTTTCTTTTGTCATTGTTTGTTCCCGTTAAGTCTTCGTTTGAGGTTATGGCCTCAAATGAAATCTACTAAAAGTTCCTTCGCTGGGGACTTTAGAGTCGCTGAAGCGACGTGCAGCCCCATGCACGCATAAATCCTTCCGCCGTGATTATAACATGTTCTAATTTATTGCAAAAAGAGGGCATTCGCCATTAATTTTAGGGATCAACCGCCCCGACAGCGGCCTCCAGGCCCGATTCGGGGGTGATTTTAATTAGTTTTCCCGAAAAGTACGCCGAACGGCCGCACTAATTTGATCGACCAGGAAGATAAGACCGACGAAAACAATGAGCGTGGTCAAGACTCCCTGATAATCAAAGCTGCTGAGCTGCTCGGTCAGCAGTTGGCCCAAGCCGCCGGCCCCAACCAGGCCGATGACCACCGTAGCCCGGATCGCTTCCTCCCAACGGTACAAACTGTAAGCCAAAAAGCGGGGTGAGGACAGCGGCAAAATGCCATAAGTGAAGATATCGCCGCCGCGCGCGCCGAGCGCTTTGAGCGCGGTCAGCGGGCGATCGTCCAGATTTTCCACCACTTCAGCCATCAGCCGGCCCAAAATACCGAGGGTGTACATCCCCAACGCCGCCGCCCCCGGCAAAATACCCGGAAAGAGCACAAAGATGAACAGCAACGCCCATACCGGCGGCGGAATCGAGCGCGCGACCAACAAGATCAGCCGGGCCACCAGTAGGACGGTCCAGCCCAACAGGCGATGGCCCATGCCGGCGGTGCTGGGTACCAGTAGTCCACCCGGCAGCAAAAAATTATTCGCCGATGGAAAGCATAACACCAGCGCTAGTAACCCCGCTCCGGCAATCGCCAGCAGCGACATCGCCACAGTCACGGCCGAGAGTTCGAGCCATTCACTGAGCGGCAGTTGGCTAAAATCAGGCGGGAAAGCCCAGCGCGCTACCTCGCCCAAATGGAGTAGGGCGCGCTCCGAGAAGAGTTTGCCGAAATTCGGCTGGATGTACCAAAATGAAAAGGGGATGAGAATGGCGGCGATTATGAGCGAGGCCCTGACGACTCGGTCAGAGCGATACGAGTGGCGCGTCTCTGGGGCTGAGAGGAGCGAGTCGATATCGACACAATCAGCGCCGCTGCAACTCAATCTGGCCCCCAGCCGGCGGCGCAGCAGGCCGCTCCATAAATCGGTCAGGCCGTTGAGGGCAAACAGAGCCAGGAAGAGCGTCCATATTTGCTCGTAGCGCAGCGATTGCAGGCTGAGAAAGATTTCGTGACCCAAGCCGCCCGCGCCGATAATGCCCAGCACCGCCGCCGCCCGGATCGAACATTCGAAGCGGTAGAAGCCATAGGACAGCCCATCGAGAAACGCCTGTGGCACCAACGTGTAAGCCAAGGCTGGCGCAGGGGAAACGCCGCTGTTCCGCAGCGCCAGGTAAGGTTGGCGGGGCATTTCGTCCAGAATCTCGGAGAAGACTTTGCCGGTAACCGCCCCAAACGGGATAGCAATCGCCAAAACGGCCGAGAGCGGATCGAGGCCGATGATATTAATGAAGAAGAGACCCCAAATAATTTCGTGGATGGCCCGCAGAAAGGCCAGCCCCGAGCGCACCGCCAGCCAGGGCGCTCGATAGAGGGGCCTGCCGCCGGCTCGCTGCGGCAGGATCGACTGCCACCATACCTCCGAGGCAAAGATCCCTGCCACAAAGCCAAAGATCAGGCTGAGGAACGTGCCGCAAACCGCAAAGGCCAGGGTCGTAATGGTAGCGTCCAGAGTGAGCCGCAAGAAATCAGGGCTTAGGTCAGGATTGAGCGCGGCAGCCAGAAAACGGCGCACCCGCTCCCAGCCGCCGGGGTTGACGAAATCGTGCTGCAACAACCCTGCTTGCAGCAAAGCCCAAATCACCCCGCCGATAAACAGCAGCACCCAGCCACTTTTTCGATTAAATAAGGAGGGTCGGGGTACTGCCACTGGCGAGGCCGATGTTCGACCGGATAATGACTTTTGCATAAGCGTACTATAGTAAGACACTAAGTCGTAATCTTGTACAACTCCCGAATGAACGTTTCGTTGACCTCATCAGCCGGCCGATCGAACACGACCTGCCCTTCACGCAGGCCGACAATGCGGTCACAGTGACTGCGGGCCAGATCGATATCGTGCAGGCTGACCACCAGCGTTTTGCCGGTGGTTTGGCTTAAATCGCGCAGCAAACTCATGATTTCCCGGCTGCGTTCGGGATCGAGGCTGGAGACCGGCTCATCGGCCAGAATGGCTTGGGGCTGCTGGACCAACACGCGGGCGATGGCCACTCGCTGCTGCTGGCCGCCGGAGAGCCGGTCGGTGCGCTCGTAGATTTTTTCAGGGATACCGACCTGGGCCAGAGCCCGGGCGGCGGTATCGACCTCCAACGGCCAGGCCAGCGAGACCACCCCCTTGATAAAGGACCATCGCCCCAGATGGCCGGCGTTGACATTGTGGACCACGCGCAGATTGTTGACCAAATGAAACTGCTGGTAGATGGTGCCAATCTGCCGTTGAACATGCCGCAAACCGCGCGGACTGAGCCGGGCCAAATGTTGCCCCAAAACCCACACCTCACCCTGGCTCGGCGACAGCGTTCCGTTGAGCAAGTTGATCAACGTGCTCTTACCCGCCCCGCTCGGTCCCACTAGCGCCACGCGCTCACCGGCGCGAATACGAAGCTGAACGTTTCGCACCGCTGCCAGCGAGCCGAATTGGTGGGTGACGTTTCGCAATTCGAACACCAGTTTTGGGGATGCCATCGACGGATGAGACATTAATTTATCTTGCCGATTTGCCGGCCGACTACCTCGATTTGGGCATAGTTGTCATTGCTGGTAGGGATAAATTTCTCGGTTCCAAACAGATCGAGAATTTCTTTTTGCTCAGGGTTGTTGGGATCGAGACTGAGAAACGCCTGGGTGATCTTGTCGGGAAAATCTTCGCCGTAGCGCTCGGCTAAATCCGGGCGAGCGACCCAGTGGTAGTCGTGGTAGGGCGGCGTGCGCCAGAGAAGCTGGACTTGATCCAGATCGACCTCGCCGGCCTCGACCCGTTTGTCCCAGACGCTTTCATTCAGCGCCCCGGCCTCGTAAGAGCCGGACTCGACCAGTTCAATCGTAGCGTCGTGCGAGCCGGAGAAGCCCGGTTCGCCTTTGAAATCATTCAGGGTGATCCCGGCCTGGCTCAGAAAATATTGAGGCATCAACCGGCCCGAGGTCGATGAGTCGCTACCAAAGGTAAAGGTATGGCCTTTGAGCTGGGTCAAGCCATCGATATCCTCAAACGGCTCGATGCCGCTGGCCTTGGTCGCGATAAAAACACTGTGGAAATTTTCGTCGATATCGCGCTGCACCAGGGCTTGGGCCTCCGGCACCTGCAAGCGAGCCTGCACCCCGGTCAAACCGCCAAACCAGACCATATCCAGGTCGCCCACGCGGAACGCCGTCACCGAGGCGGCATAATCGGTGACGGGTTTATATTCAACCGGCACGCCCAACTGCTCCGACAGGTATGAGGCCAGCAGGTCGAACTGGCGCTGCAACACCTCCGGGTCTTGATCAGGAATCGCGCCGATGACGAACGGTTCCGAAGCCGCGGCGTCTTCGGCGGGGGCTTCGGCGACCGGAGCCGCGCCGCCGCAAGCCGTCAGTAGTAAAGACCATAAAAGTAAGCTTATCAGGGTTAGTTTTTTGAACATCAATGCACCTCTCCACGCTAAATGGTTTAAAATAAAAAAGCCGCGCAACGAAGCGCGGCTCTAAAAACAGCCACAAATCAGTTACGTTTCAAATGCCAACCTTAAGTTGTTAACCTGAAACAGGCCGACTATACGCGCAGCCAGCCGACGCCAGATCATCCCCATGCCAAATCGGCAGGTGATCACGGCTCGATCAACGTTTTTCCGGCGGCCCAGAGGAGCAGCTATTCGACGCTCTGATTGGCCAGAGGTCGCACCAATGCTGTTCCAAAGGCGGCCCATGAAATCCGTCACGGGATTGAAGTGAACTACTCAGCCGTAGCCTTTATTATGATGGGTGGTGAAAGTTATAAAATGTTTCATTATTTTACTATTAGCTCAAGTTGTCACCTAGCTGTCCAAACCGGGGAGTAGGGAATAGGAAGTAGGGATTAAGGGGTCAAAACCGATTACTTCTTACTCCCCACGCCTTATTTTCTACGGGGTTAGGATTGAACAGTAGATTTTCCGTACTTTCTGGAGACGGTAGCACCCCAGGTTATTACGAAATGGTTAGCCATATCTTAGCCATATTGGAACAATGGGTCAAAAATGGATCAGTTAAATAGGTATTTATAGCGAATAAATCGTTTGCCGGACTCGCCTAATCGGTTTGGGGACTCATTTAATCGGGGGCTTGACCCCCATAATCGCCTGCCGGACTCACATAATCGGTTTGGAGACTCATATAATCGGTGGATTATCTTACATAATTGGTGGCGTGTCTTAGAAAATCATTGGCTCGTCTTATATAATCGTTGGCTTGACTCACATAATCCGTTTGAACGCTTATATAATCATTGGCTTGTCTTACATAATCGGTGGCGCGTCTTAGAAAAACATTGGCTCGTCTTATATAATCGTTGATTTGACT
>JAGRCC010000382.1 GCA_020433785.1 Anaerolineae bacterium | reverse complement strand
CGGAGAAATCCCTGTGACAATACGCTTGAAACGGTGTCCGGTTGGGAAAATTTGCAGCAACAACGCTCATTTTTCCCCGCGAATGCTTCATTTATTGGGATGTCTGAGGGATTTCTCCGCCTCCGGCTCCGAAATGACATACGCGACTTTAATTATCGAACTCGGGTTGTTAGATTTTACAGCCTTTAACACGTCGTATATCTTTATCCCGGACCCAGGTGGGCGAGTTGCCGGTGTCCGGCTCAGGCGCGATCATATACCAGATCCGTTTATTGACCCGGCTGGCTTTGACGGCATCATAATCCCCCGAGAAAATCTTGCCGACCCGTGGGCCGTTGGGGAAACTGAACTGCGGTGCATTTTTCTTGGGCGTGACAACACATTCGCCGGGTGCAAAATCAACCTCGATGGCTCGCGAGCTGCTTTTAGAGGAACCAGAAGTTTTGCGGCATTTACCCTGATCGATGTCATACTTCGTTGAGAAGCTCCGGCCTTCGGCGGTCGCGACCAACTCCTGGCCGCGTGAGTTGTAGCGGTTGACTTTCATTTTGATGGGAACCACGTAGTTACCGCCCGGCGGCATCTCAGGGTAGGATCCGACGCTGACGCCGGTGACTTTACCGCTGCCACGGTGAATATTTTGTAAGATGACCGTGCCCCCGCGAGAAACTTGATTGGTTGGATTGCTCATGTTGATATGGACGGTAAAGGAGCGGCCACATTGCGGTAAGGCATCGACCACGGCTACACCATTGGGACTGGCTTTACCCAACTGCAGCGGGACAGCCGGAATGCTTGGCTCAGTTGTGATCGGTACCGGCGGCTGGCTGGGTCGGACCTCTATCGGCTGCGGCGGCGCAACCAGCGGAACGTTGCCGGTGTCGCCGACCACCTCGACATTGATGGGCTGTACCCAACCTTGCAGCCCGCTGCCGGTCTCTACAAAATACCAGCCGCTATCGTTGGCGCTCAAGCCCAGCAGCGCCGCCCCTTCGGTGGAGTCGAATACGTCTATTACAGGGCAACGCTCGCTGTCAAGCTGATCGCAATACCGCACGTTGACGGCCGTTACGCCGGGATTGGTGACGATGTACGGTTGATCCGACTCCAACTCTGGCGGGGGCGGCGCGGCTTCTTCACTCTCCGTGCCCTCCAAATATTGGCCATTGCTGACCCGGATAGGGCCAGTTACGGTTTGATACAGTTGAGACGGAGCAGCGGCATTGCCCACACCCACCACCAAGCGCAGTCCATACAGACCATCGGGAATAGTGGCTGTGTCGACGCTGGCCAGAACGCCGTTAACCACCGGCTCGGTGAAGTCGACCGTGATCGGTATCCAGCCGACGCTGAAGACGGGTGACAGCGTTTGCTCGTCGAGGGGGATCATCTCCAGCCGGTAAAAAGCAAATTCCGGTACAGACGCTGTTCCCATGATTTCAATGGGGCCCCACACCTCAGAAATGGGCGTTGGCCAGGCAATTTCCAGGCTGGGATTGCTGGTAGTCGCGACACCTTCCGGCTCCTCGGTTTGGGCCAGAACTATCGACCCGGTAACCAACAGGCTGATGAACAGTAAACTCACAATTATTGTACGTTTTTTCATATGTAATTCTTTACTCCTTTTTAATAGAGACTCTTTATGAATTTTAAGGCGTTGACCTATGGTCTATCCGTAACCCGACGTGGTAAAAATAGGGAGGCTACCAACGCGCATAGGACGGTGATCAAAATAGCCAACAGCGTTTGTCGCATGGCTTCAAAGCCTTCTAGGTAGGCTGCAGCGGTTAGCGCATTTGCTTCTTCTGGGGGTAGTTGCGCCAATCCGGCATTCAACTCCTCCAGAGAAAGTGTCAACATCGCCTCTTCAACTTCAATGATAATAGTTTGCCGCTCGGTCTTCGTCACCGTCAGGTTAAGGTCGGCCAGAGCGCTGCTGATTGCGCCGACCACGATCAAATGAATCAGGCCCACGCCAAAAATAGAAATACCGACAGCGTAGCCCAAATCTTGTAGCGCACTGTAAATACCGTTGGCTTCACCCTGATTTTGGGCATCAGCCACCGAAAGCGTCAAAACGGCCAATTGGTTAACCATCAACCCGGCTCCGGCGCCCATCACCACTAAAGGCGGTAAAAGTTGAAAGGGGGTAACGCCCGGCGTCAGAGTGTTGAACAGTATCCACAGGCCCAACGCCAGCACCCCCAACCCAGCCTGGATCATGAACTTTGGCGTAAACCATTGACTGAGCTGAAACGTGGCCAGCAGCACCAGCAGCATGGTTACGTAGTAGGGCAGAGCAGCGACCGCTGCATCGAATGAAGTCAGGCCGAGGAACATCTGCAAAAACAGATAGAGCGTATAGGTCAGGCCCGCCGTTCCGATAGCGTAAAACAAACACGTTACCAGTCCTACCACAAACCGACGCCGACGAAACAGGCCCATACGCCACATCAAGACTTTCTCCCGGGCTGCTCTTTGACGACGCCGGTAAACGGCAAACAGTCCTAGAAAAATGAGACCGGCGGCAATTAAGGTCGGCGCAATAGACAGGGCGAAGGGAGGGATCACGCACTCGCCAAGGCGAAACAGTTTCCTGGGCGTCCACCAGCCGTAGTCATTAGACAGATTAAGCCCTATCAGAATAGCGGCTAACCCCAAAAATGATAGCAGCCCGCCCGGCCAATCGACCGAGGTGGCCGGGCGGTTGATGGTTTCTTTCACCGGCTGAACCAGAAACCATATAATGGCCCCCAACACAATCTGCGGGGCAAAGACCCAACGCCAGCCGGCAGCGGTGGCAATTAGGCCCCCAACAAAGGGACCGAGCACGCTCCCGGCCGCCAACGCCAGCGAGAGGGTTAACAGCGCATATTCGCGCTGCCGGCCCTCGTAGCTGCGGTTCATCAGCGTCCAGGGTAATGTAACCAGCGGCGTTGCTCCCAGCCCCGCAATAATCGCGTATCCTAAAATCAGGGCGGCAACTCTTTGACTTAGGGCCGCCACTACCATGCCCAGGCCAAAAGTTGCCAAACCGAGCATAAATACTCTTTTGTGACCGTAGATGTCGCCCAAATTTTGACCGGTTGGCACAAATGAAGCCGTGACCAACGCGATGAGAACCAAAGCCGGTTGAACGTTAGCCAGGGCCGTATTCAGGTCACGGGCGATGGGCACGATGACGACCGTCATCAAGTAAACATTGAATGACACCATAAACAGGGCCAGCCACAGGGCCAGCGGGACGCGCCACCGTTGAAATCGTAACCATTCTACTGATGTACCATTGCTCTTAACAGTCATTCACGGCATTTTTTCACAATAATATCACTTTTTTCGTAACCAACCAGCCAACCCTTCACCCACTATCCTCCTCAAAACTGCATCGGCGGGCCCGGCTGACAATTTTCCGGCCGAGCCTGACCGGCAATCTCGAAATCGCCGCAACTGAAGAAAAAGTGGTTGTTCACCCCCGCCCAATAGCCGATTAGACCAAATACGATGACAATGATAACTAGATAAACCTTTAAGCGGGTTTCAGGTAAATTGAGCAAGTCGGCATTGACCACATTGGCAACGACAAAGATAGAATAGGGCAGGCAAACCAGTAAGGCAAACACACTCAGGCTGATGACCAACCCATCTATGAATTCGCTCTCGCTGAAATAGGTACTGATCGGCAATAGGATCATGCTTAGTGTCGGCATCAGCATAAATAGCTTACCCCACCGGGGCACAGGCACATCTCGCTCGGGAACCAGCAAGACGACCAGCAAGATAGCGGTAACCGTGACCCACGCAGTGAGAATTCGCCCGTAGAAGATGGTCCGATACGCGCCCAGGTCAAAGGCGATGTTCCATGTTGCCGTCGAGAGACCGACCGTACCCAAGATGAAGGTACGAATTTCGGGCCTGATCTTATCCATTGCTGCCGCCTCCTCAATCGGCAGGAATTTAGCAACCTCAGTTCGGCAATTGATAAAATCGACAGAGTTAACAGGATTTCAAAGATAAAACAAGCGGAACTCTTTTTAATAACGTGTGGCCCGGCAGGCAGAAAAAAACACCGCCCCTTCGCGGCGCATCACCACATTCGCCACGATGAGACGGACTCCATGGTGGCTATTCAGGTTGACGGTAAAGTTGGCGATCTACCTCTTCCCATCTGACCGGCACCAGGCGGCGGTCTTTCAGGGCGGTGGTATATTGGGCCAGTAAGACGTCGATTAGGGACTCGAAAGTAGAAAGAGTAGGGGTAGCGGCAATGGCAAAGGGTGATTGGTGTTGGCGTGACTCAATTTGAGATAATAACGGCTGGCATGCCTGGCCATCAAATAGAAGATAGGGAAAGATGATAATTTGGTTGACGCTGAGATTTTGGTCACGCTCTCGTATTTCAACAACGGAGGGAGTGGTCTGGTTTATAAGAGCGACACCCAGCCAGCCATAGCCGTGGGCATCATACCGTAAACGGACCACTTTGGCAACATCGCTGTTGATATGGGGGTCAATTTCGCCGCAACCGCCGAGGATGACGGCGGTTTCGATTCGGTTGGGCGTGGCCTACCGTGTTATCTGGTCATGATCAGCACGGGCATCATCAATCGAGTAACAGTTACCCTCAGCGGTCGATTAAATGCGCCTCATACTCAGCCTTGAATTTATCGAGGGAACTGTTTAACACGGTGACTGCCCCATCAACCAGAGCGCAGCGCCCACTGCCCGGCAGAAGCTTACCGAGATTCACGAGATGATCCAACTCAGCCCGACGACCGCGTCCGGTGTCGATTTTTCGCAGGACTTTGGAAATCTGACG
>JAGRCC010000381.1 GCA_020433785.1 Anaerolineae bacterium | reverse complement strand
TCATCGAGCGGGAGCATCCCGGCGGTACGTGCGTCAACCGGGGCTGCACGCCCACCAAAACCATGGTCGCCAGCGCCCGCGTGGCCTATCTGGCTCGACGGGCCGCCGACTACGGCGTTCACACCGGGCCGGTCGCGGTCAATATGGCCGAAGTCCGGCAGCGCAAGCGAGCCATCGTCAACGACTTTCGCAGCGGCTCCCAACGTCGCATCGACAGCGCCGGGGCCGACCTCATCTTTGGCGAGGCCAGCTTTATCGGCCCCAACGGCGTCGAAGTCCGTCTGCTTGGGGGCGGCGCTCGTCAACTGACTGCCGATAAAATCTTTATCAATACCGGCGGCCGGCCTGAAATTCCGACCGTTGAAGGGCTTGACACGGTGCCTTATCTCGACTCGACCTCGATTATGGAGTTGGACACCGTGCCGGAACACCTGATTATGCTGGGCGGCGGTTACATTGGCCTGGAGTTCGGGCAGATGTTCCATCGCTTCGGCAGCCGGGTAACGGTGGTGCAGCGCGGCCGGCAGCTTTTGAGCCGCGAAGACCCGGACGTGGCCGAGGAAATTACCAACCTGCTGCGCGAAGACGGTCTCGACATCATCCTGGAAGCCGATACCCGTCGAGTCAACCGCACTGCGGATGGCGCTATCGAAGTCACCATCCAGACGCCGTCCGGCGAGCGCCTGCTCCGCGGTTCTCATCTGCTGGTCTCAGCCGGACGGTTGCCCAACACCGAGGCGCTCAACCTGGCCGCCGCCGGCATCGAAACCAAACGCGGCTTCATCCCGGTCAATGATCGGCTGGAAACGGTCGTACCCAACATCTATGCGTTAGGCGATGTCAAAGGCGGGCCGGCCTTTACCCACATCTCTTACGATGACTTCCGCATCATCAAAGCCAACCTGCTGGCTGAAGGCCACAGCGCCATCACTGGTCGCCCGGTACCCTACACCCTTTTCACCGACCCGCAGTTGGGCCGGATTGGACTGAACGAAACCGAGGCCCAGGCCAAAGGACTAAATTATCGTGTCGCCAAAATGCCGATGAACTACGTGGCTCGCGCCCTGGAACTGGCCGAAGATCGCGGCTTTATGAAGGCCATTGTCGATGCCGATACCCACCAAATTCTAGGTTTCACCATCATTGGCCTGGAAGGCGGCGAGATTATGGCCATGGTCCAGTTGGCGATGATGGGCCAACTCCCTTACCCGATTTTACGCGACGCCATCTTCGCCCACCCCACGCTGGCCGAGGGGTTGAATACATTGTTCTCAACGTTGGATATGTAGGTTGAGGTTGGTAATTAGTAATTGGTAATTCTTTACAGCCTCCAATTACTAATCACCAATTACCATTTACCAATTACTCATTGATATTACAGGAGATAAACATTATGCAAGGCTTAGAAGGAAAAAATGTACTTATTACCGGCAGCACCTCCGGTATTGGGCAAGCGATTGCCGTGCGCTTTGCGGCTGAGGGAGCACACGTAGCTATCAATTACCGCGGATCAGAAATGGAAGCCTCCCAAACGGACGAATTGATTCATCAAGCGCTTGATCAATGCATGCACGACATGGCGGGTCACGGCGTCAACCACATTCTGGTTCAAGGGGATGTTTCAAAAGAAGAAGATGTGATTCATATGGTTCAGGAAACCATAGAGAAATTGGGGGGGCTGGATATTCTGATCAACAACGCCGGTATCCAAATCCCGGCCGACTCGCACGACATCAATATGGAGCACTTTGATCGAGTGCTGGATGTTAACCTGCGCGGGGCCTTTATGTGCGCCCGTGAAGCGATCAAGCACTTCCTGGCCCATGAGAAACCGGGCGTTATCATCAACGTGTCCAGCGTCCACCAGCTTATCCCCAAACCCCGCTTCCTCAGCTACTCCATCAGCAAGGGCGGGATGCAAAACATGACCCGCACGCTGGCGCTGGAATACGCCGGGCGCAACATTCGGATCAACGGCATTGGGCCGGGGGCGACCATTACGCCTATCAACCGAGCCTGGGTAGATGACCCGGTCAAGGCCGAAATGGTCTTAAAGCACATCCCCATGGGTCGCGCCGGCGAAGCCGATGAGATGGGCGCTGTCGCTACCTTCCTGGCCTCCGATGAAGCCGCCTACATCACCGGCCAAACCCTGTTCGTCGACGGCGGGCTAACGCTTTATCCCGACTTCCGCACCGCTTGGTCGTCGGAGTAGGCCAATTAAAACTCTATTTCAAAGTTAAGCGTTCAGCCCTTATGAGTTTGACATTAGGATGAATAGACAGGATTGACAGGATTTTCAGGATAAAATAA
>JAGRCC010000380.1 GCA_020433785.1 Anaerolineae bacterium | reverse complement strand
CCCAAAAGGATTTAACGCTAAAGACGCTACAGGCGCAAGAGACGCAAAAAGAAATATAAAAAGTGTTTGCGCCTGTAGCGTCATTTGCGCCGATTGCGTTGAGATTTCCGGCTCACTTCTGGCTTTTTTGGTCGAAGTAGCTGGGTTAGATACCTGTACGGAATAACCTACTTGGATGATAGCCTCATAACTTTAGAGCTAGGGCCATCTAGCTTGAAATAACCCCTTTATTCCACTGAAATCGCCCAAATTAGTGTACTACAAAAGACGGCAAGCGAGTATAGTAAGGGTATCATCAAACGTATGAAATTTAACTATTTTCAAAAACGAAAGGAACATTTCAAATGTTAAAGTGGTCTATTATCTTTTTGGTTATTGCCCTGATCGCTGCCGTTCTAGGTTTTGGTGGGATTGCCGGCGCGGCGTCCAGCGTTGCTCAAATTTTGTTCTTTGCCTTTTTGGTTATTTTCGTTATTTCGCTCATCATGGGTGCCATGCGACGGCCTATGTAACCGCTGATGGCCATAAAATGGATTTTAAAGTAAAACGGAAAAGCGCCTCTTCAGTATAGGGAGGCGCTTTTCCGTTGTTTCACCGATTGGTGTGAAATAAGCACACATAGCCTGTTGGGCAATAGACAAAAGGCCCATTGCTTCCTTAATGAAGCACCGTTATACTCATAAGATATCGTATATTTCCAGGGAGGTCGATATTATGGGAGAACGGGGCCATATTTTAGTCGTCGATGACAGTCTGTTAAATCGTCGCAAGCTGGCTTTGGGGTTGGAGCAGCAGGGGCACACCGTTACACTGGCCGAAAACGGCCGCCAGGCGCTGGACTTGATCCAGGCGAAGTCGTTTGACCTGGTGCTGCTGGATATTCTGATGCCCCAAATGGATGGTTACCAGGTGTTGGCTCAAATGAAGCAAGATGGTACCTTACGCGATCTGCCGGTCATCGTCATTTCCGCTTTGGATGAATTGGAAAGCACCGTCAAATGCATCGAAATGGGTGCCGAAGATTATCTGCTCAAACCGTTCAATCCCATCCTCTTAAAAGCGCGTATTGGAGCCAGCCTGGAAAAAAAGCGGCTGCGTGATCAAGAACAGGCTTACCTGGAACAATTGCAGATCGAACAGGAAAAATCGGAACGGCTGCTGTTGAACATTCTCCCCAAACCCATCGCCGACCGTTTGAAGCAAGAGCAAGGCATTATCGCCGACAGCTTCAATGAAGTAACTGTGCTCTTTGCCGATATTGTCGGTTTTACCAACCTCTCCAGTTGTACACCTCCCACTGAACTGGTGATTATCCTCAACGAAATATTTTCAACCTTGGATGAGTTGGTTGAAAAACACGGGTTAGAAAAAATTAAGACGATTGGCGATGCTTATATGGTCGTGGGCGGTTTGCCCACACCTCGGCCCGACCATGCCGAAGCCATCGCCGATATCGCTCTCGATATGCAGCAGTCCATCAGCTACCTAACCCTCACTGACGGCCAGCCGCTGACGATCCGCATTGGCATTCATACCGGACCGGTTGTAGCCGGGATTATCGGTGTCAAGAAGTTTAGCTATGATTTATGGGGCGATACGGTCAATCTGGCCAGCCGGATGGAATCGTCCGGACAGGCCGGATGCATCCAGGTCACACAAGAAACCTATTCTCGGTTAAAAGACCGTTATGAGTTTGAAGCGCGAGGGTTAACCCCGGTGAAAGGCATCGGTGACTTGCCGACGTTCTTTCTGACTGGAAAGCTATAAAGACTAATGACCGCTATCGGGTGACTGGCGCTTTTGCTCAAATATAGTAAAATAAATATCCATTTCTAAAATTCTATAAACTCTGATAAGTAAAGTTGCCGTTTTTATGTCTGCCTCAAAAAACCGTCGCTGGTGGAAACGTATTGTCTCGTTAGGCGGATCGTGGTTCGATAACTTGTCAATGCCGTCGGCCCAAGCTAATTCCCCTTTGCCCGCGCCTCCCGAGCCGACTGATGAAACTTCGCTGGCGACAGCTAACCAATCCCCCCCAACCATTGATCGATATGAAATAAAAGCTGTCCTGGGCCGGCGCGGTAGCACCATGGTTTACCTGGCGCACGACCCGGAGTTGGCCAGAGATGTCGCGATCAGAGCGCTTCTACCTGACTTTTCGGTGACGAGCGAGTTCCGTGAGCATTTCCGGCAGGAAATAGAGCTGATCGCTGCTTTGGACCATCCAGCCATTGTGCGCGTTTTTGATTTTGGGGAACAGGATGACCGTCCCTTTGTGGTCATGCCCTACCTGGCCGGCGGCACGCTTCAGCGACGTCTGGCCGAGAAGCCTTATGTTCTATCTGATTTGGCCCCGATTGTTAAACGCATCGCTGCCGCGCTTGACCAGGCTCACCAGTTAGGCGTAATGCACGGCCAAATCAATTCCGGCAATATTCTGTTTGATGATCGCGATCAAGCCTACCTGTCCGATTTCGGCATTACCCAGTTCGCGGAAGCCACTGTCGAAGCGACCGATCCTGAGGCGGCTCAGGTTCAACTGAATTACTTTAGCCCGGAGCAAGTGCAAGCTTTGATGAATGGTAAGGCGATTATTATGAATCGGCGTACCGACATCTATGCGTTGGGCGTAACCATCTTTGAAGCGTTGACCGGCCAGATCCCCTATCAGACCGGCAACAGTTATGACACGGCTCTGGCCCGGTTAACCGAGCCTATGCCTCAACTGCGCGCCGTCAAACCGGATGTGCCCGCCACTCACCAAGCGATTATTGATCGAGCTATGGCTGCCCAGCCGGCTGAGCGATACGAGACAGCCGGCTACCTGGCTCGCCATGTAGAAGAGGTTGTGTCCGGACGCTGGTATTTTGAGCAGATTACCGAGCGGCTTCAGCCAAAAGAAGATGAAAATAAAGTCGCTCTGTTATCTGATCGGCTTTTGCCGGCGCCATCCGAGGAATCAGTGCCAGAAGAGACCTTTATCGGGCGTTATCAAATTCAACATCAGGTGGGACGCGGCGCAATGGGTGTGGTCTACCTGGGCCATGATCCGCAGACCAACCGCCAAGTAGCGATCAAAGTCTTGCCTCGTGTATTTTCGTTTGCGCCGGAACTTCGGCAAGATTTTCATCACGAGGCTGAATTAGTCGCCCAGCTCAACCATGAGGCCATTGTTAGCATTTATGATTTTGGCGAACACGACTACCAACCGTTTATTGTTATGCAATATTTGGCCGGCGGTACGCTGGCTGACCGTTTGCTTGAAGGCGCTTTAGAATTACGGCAGATCATAAAAATCATGAAGCGGGTGGCTGCTGGTCTGGACGAGGCTCACCGGCGTCAAATTATTCATCGGGATGTGAAGCCACCCAATATCATGTTTAACAGCGCCGGTGAAACCTTATTATCTGATTTTGGCATTGCGACGTTGATGGAACAGGCGAGTTCTGGTTCCGAAGAGGGCATGCAGGTTGGCGGCACCCCCATGTATATGAGCCCGGAGCAAGCCGAGGCTATCCTCAACGAAACTGCCTATAAGCCTGATCGCCGTGGCGATGTTTATTCGCTCGGCGTTATCTTTTTTGAGGCTTTAACCGGTCAGGTACCCTACCGGCGGGTGAAAACCTATAATACACTGCTGGCTCATCTGACTGAGCCGATCCCCCGGCTCAGCGAACTAAATCCTGACTTACCGCCGGAGTGTCAAGACATCATCGACCGAGTTTTGGCCAAGGACCCGGCCGATCGATACCCGTCTGCCGGTGAATTTGCCCGTGACGTGGCCGACTTGGCCAGCGGCCGGCTGCTCCTGCGGCGGCTGACGGATAAGCTGTCGAGTTCGGAGTAGACAGTTTAGCAGCGATCTACTCGCTGTCGCCAGAATAGTGACCAAAAGTCCATTGCGAAATAAACCGGCATCCCATATACTAAACCTATCGCCAAAGAATTTAATCGAATCAAGCTTTCCTGATAGGCCATCTGCCTGATCGAGAGCAGCTTAGCCTCAGGCACGTTCGTTATAGTTTTTGAACGATGTCTGAACGTTTGAGGATTACAATTTTAATATTCTTCGGTGAGATCGAATGGGATCGATATCACCTTAAGACCGATAAATTGACCAAAAATGAAATGCCGGGTAAATCGCGAAAGAGGAAACAGGGGGCACTACCTCATCTATCGATTCGTCCACAAAAACCAAAAGACTAACTGATTTCTAATAGAATTTTTATCTGGCTCCACCCTTTTTTGTGTTTAATTGAAGTGACTTGGTGTGCATCGTTGAGATGTACACCAACCCTCTCGCTGTGTTTCGCTGAGCAACTTGCTGTCAAAAATAATTAAAAGTTTACTACAACACGTTGTTTAAGTGTTGTTTTCCCGGTGGCGTGGTTCTTAGGAATGGTAAACCAAAATTCTTGGCTGATGATATGTTTTAATTGGTATCAGGAAAGGGGGAGGACGCACATTATTATCTATCTTAATTTCCCGTAAAATGCCGTTTGTTTAACGTTATTAATCTCATGATAGGAGGATATTTTATGAATCGAAAATTAGTTACTATAGCCACAGTCATGGCATTTCTGCTGGTTGGCATAACAGCTACGGCCGTCTTCGCGGGTAGAAATCGCACCGATCTTAAGCTCAAGGATCTTGCCTCTAGTATCGGCTCGCTCGAGATAAGTGGGGCGTTTACCGGCGGCGGTAATACTGACCTCGAGCTTACTCTAACAGCGCATGGTGAGGTATTCAACCTCAATTGTTCAAACAAGGGGCAGCAAAAACCGCCTCCTAAGAATCCTCTAATCAAAGCGGAGGGTACCGCATTGTTTCCTCTTGGTTCTGGCGCCTTCGACCAGAATGGCAAGCTTACGTGGAAGGTTATAGCTGATGAGGATGATTTATCGCCTAAGGAACTGGGCTGTCCGAACAATAATTGGGAGCCAAACCGTGACGAATTACACGTAAACTGGACTTCTGCCTCCATCACCGCAAAAGATCCAAATAATTCCCAAAACGTCGTTACTATCGAAGGGAAATCTGCCTTGCAACTTTCTTGTGAAACGGCGCTAGATTTCCTAAGCGTAACGTGTACTCCTTAACCATAATTTCGGTTCATTGATGTAGTAAGTCGCCTGTATCCCTCACCGTTTCGCTGGGGGATACAGGTAAGCTTGGTTTTTATAATGATTTAAAGTTTAATGACGCAACCCGCTATTCCCCTTATAATATTGCACTGTTAACTACGGCTTAAATCTGATTAGAGGAGTAAATACCCGTGAGAAAATTTATAGTTCCTGGCATACTACTTGTCATGTTGGCCTTTTGGATAAGCCCGGCTGCGGCCATCGTTTTTGGAGATTTGGATGGTGGCGATCACCCCAACGTTGGATTATTGTTAATAACTCTCCCGGACAGGGAGCCAATTCCGGTTTGCTCCGGTATATTGGTAGAAGACCCGCGAGCTTTTTTGACGGCCGGACACTGCACCTCACTTCTACAGGATGCTATCGACCAGCAAATAATTACAAAAGAAAATGTGAAAGTTAGTTTCGATCAAGACAATGCGCTTAAAGATGGCTTGGTGGACGTGGAGGGTCTGTTCACTCACCCCGAATTTAACAACTCAAGCCCCCAGTCGAATCCACATGATGTGGGGATAGTAACCCTGAAGCAAGATGGACCGCAGCCGCAACAATTACCTGACGAAGGATTCCTTGAGACCCTTGAACTGCGAGGGGCAAAATTCAACGTTGTAGGCTACGGCGCATTCCCAGAAGAGGGGCAGAAACCTAAGGATATCGTGGACCCTGATGGTGCACGCCGCGTTGCTGAATCCGAATATCAGAAACTACTCAAAACCCGGCTTCGCTTATCCCAGAATCAGTCACATGACCAAGGCGGCTCATGCTTTAAAGATTCTGGTGGACCTGTTTTTTTGAAAGCAAACAACACTGAAACTCTCGTTGCCATTGTGTCTTCGGGTGACAGCGCCTGCGTGTCAATGAGTACTAATTATCGGCTCGATATTGAAGATTCGCTGGGTTTTATCAATGGCATCATCAGTCAAATCCAGGGTGAGTAAGTAATATTAAGTTGGAGATCTCGCAGCTAATGAAAAAGACATACAAGGCCTGATCTGCCGACACCAATCCAAAAAGTATCCCGTTATTTGCCTTCTAATCTGGCATTTGCTATGGATTATCTGATTGGGTATTTAACCAACAAATAGTTATGAGCAGGACAAGTCGTCCTGCTTTTGTTTTATTAGGATTGTTCTAAAATGCCCACTAAGGCGTATAATCGCATTGCTCAACCCCACCTCTCATGGTAAAATTAATTTTCATACCCTATCAATTGACCTAAAGTGACTTCCAACCTCAATAAATTCTCAAGTAAATACCAATTGAAGGGATTTCTTCTGGTAAATCCTTAGCATCTGTTGGCGAATTGAAGGTATTTGGAATTAATCTATAGTGATCTGTGGACCCGAAGTGTGGTGTAAAAGGTCAAAAGAATGGAACATAGCAAAACTCAAACCCAGCCCTCACCCCCACTCGACACCGAGTCGCTCCCAGACCTACAACGTGCGGCTGATCAGGCTCATGAGGCTTATGAGTATGAAGCAGCGATTGCCTACTATAGCCGGGCTTTGGAACTGGTCCAGGCGCGGTCAGCCGATGTAGACGCTGCGACCGAATATTATCTTTTGACCCAACGGGCCAACTGTCATGGGCAATTAGGAGATTTTAGCGCTGTGGAAGCCGATTTGAGTGCTTTGGCCACCTTGGCTAAAAAGATGGGCGACTTGAAGCGGCAGATCGAGGTTGTTAATCACCAGGTAGAATTGATGAACCGATTAGGCCAGGTTGTCGAAGCGCAACAGGCTGCCGATACTGCTGTCAGCCTGGCCCGACAGTTGAGCGACCGGAGCCTTGAGGCCGACAGTTTAACGGTACTGGGTCGGGCCTGGGAACAGTTGAGCGATTATACCCAGGCCCAGCAATGCTACAATCAAGCGCTGCACCTGAACCGCGACTTAGGGGACCGCTCAGGGGAGGCCCATAACCTGTGGGATTTAGGAGCGGTTGCTACCTTTACTAATAGAGCCGTTGAGGCTCAGGAATATTTGGAAACGGCGTTAGGAATTTACCGCGACTTGGGCAATCGTACGGGTGAGGCAAATGTACTGAACATGATGGGCCATGCCGTCGGAGATTATGCTCGGCGACGCGCCTATTATGAAGAATCGCTGGCTATTTTTCAAGCCATTGAAAACCGAGAGCGCCAGTCAATTCTGTATAACAGTTTATGTCTAGTCTATTGGTATCTCGGCCTATATAATCAGGCGCGTTATTATGGCGAACAGGCCGTCCAAATTGCGCGGGAGATGCAGGCTCGCTTTGCCCTGTCGGAACATTTAGAGAGTCTAGGGCGAGGTTACCTCGGCTTGGGGGCAGGTGAGCAAGCTCAACAAGCATTCGAAGAAAGCCGTCTTTTGACCCAAGAAATGGGCGACCGTAAGTCGGAAGCGTATTGTTGGCTAGGATTGGGTCGGGCGGCACTCGCCCGCCAGCGACCGGACGAGGCCCGCGACCTGCTCCAGCGGGCAAGCAAATTACTAGCAGAATTAGATATACCGGCGGATCAAGCTACAGTGCTCTCTTGGCTTGGCGCTGCACATCTTGAGCTTAACGAATGGACAAAGGCTTATGACTCCTCCTTGGAGGCACTCAAACTTCTAACAGCGGCCGATGATGCCAGTTCTGAGTTCCCACCCCAAGAAATATGGTGGTTGCATTACCATATCCTCCAGGCCGCCCCTGAACGCACTCCCCTATCTACTTCCCATAACAGCGAAAAGATGAAGGAAGAGGTTAATCTTCTTGGCAATGAGCCACTTTGGAACTGCTTAGACCGAGCACGAGAGATAATGTTGGATGGTATCGCTACAATCAGCGATGAAGGTTTGCGGCGTAACTATCTGAATAAAGTCTCTATAAACCGCAATATTGTAGTTGAATGGACGCAGCAAGCAACTTACCGAGACGTGGCGCTAACCGCTTTGACCGACGTTGCCCGGGCGGGTGATATCCAGGATCAATTGAAACGGATGCTTGATATTGGTCTGCGAATGAGCGTCAGCCGCGATGTGGATACGCTGCCAAATTTCATTATGGACGAGCTGGTCGAGTTGAGCGGGGCTGAACGTGCCTTTTTGGTCTTGCTCGACGAGGCCGGACAGCGGAAATTTGTCGTCTCTAGCGGTATTGCCCCGGATGAGATTGAGGCGGTCAAAACAGAAGCAACGCCTGTACTGGATAAAGTGGCTACCTCACTACAAGCCATTCTGCTTCAGAATGTGGTTAATAACGTTGTGCCGAAAGATGATCCGCCCGAACTCAAGCTGCGCACGGTGCTGGGCATTCCCCTCCTATCAAGCTCAAAGCTGATGGGAATGATTTACGCCGATATGCGCATCATCAACGGTCATTTTAGCCAAGCGGATGTGGATTTGCTGACCGTTCTGGCCAATCAAGCCGCAGTGGCGCTGGAGAACGCTGCTTGGGGGCGCACCCTCGAACAACGCGTTGACGAGCGTACCGCCGAGCTGACCACGATCAACAGCATCAGCCAGGCCCTTGTGTCTGAGTTGGACCTCGAGGCCGTGATCGAACTGATTGGCGAAAAGCTGCGGGCCATCTTTGAGGTTGAAACGGTCTACCTGGGCCTCTACGACCCTGATAATGACCAAATTCACTTTGCCTATAACTATTATCATGGGCAACGCTATCACGGTATAACCATCAACTATGGCGAAGGTCTGGCCTCCAAAGTGATCGAGACCCGCCGGCCAATGTTGATTAATGAAAACGTGGCCCAACATTACATCGAGTTAAATGTGGAAGCCAACGACTTCCCGGCCAAATCCTACCTAAGTGTGCCGATTACCGTCAGCGACTCCGGCAGCTCGTCCGGGCAAACGGTGATTGGCGTAATTAGCGTCCAGTCTACCACGCAGGAAGGGCGCTTCGATGAGGCTGATCTACGCCTGTTGACAACCATCGCGGCTAATGTGGGCGTGGCCATCCAGAAAGCGCAGCTGTTCGAAGAGACGCAACAAGCCAAAAATGTGGCCGAAGCCACCGCCGACGAACTGGCCCAGACGTTAGACCATCTTCGCGCCACTCAGGGGCAGCTTATTCAATCGGAAAAAATGGCAGCCTTGGGGCAGTTGATTGCCGGTATTGCTCACGAGGTCAATACCCCACTCGGCGCCATCCGCGCCTCGATTGGCAACATCTCGCACGCTCTGAATGACTCCATTCACCAGGTGCCTGAACTATTCAAGCGGCTGAGCCCGGAGCAGGAGAAAGATTTCTTCGCTTTACTGGATAAGGCGCTTGCCAGCGAAGTGTCTTTGTCCTCTCGTGAGGAACGCAAAGCTAAACGCGCATTGAGACAGCATCTGGAAGATCTCGATCTGGCCGAAGCCGACTTAATTGCCGATACCCTGGCCGATATGGGCGTCTATGATGACGTTGATGCCTTTATCCCACTGTTTCAATCAGACGATATTTCCTTCATTTTACAGGCGGCCTATAATCTATCCAGTCAACAAAAAAACAGCCGAAATATTACCACGGCGATCGAACGGGCCTCGAAGGTCGTCTTTGCGCTCAAGAGTTACGCGCGCTATGGCCAATCGGAAACCATGATCGAGGCCGAGGTGACCGAGGGCATCGATGTTGTGCTCACTATTTATCACAACCAGCTCAAACAGGGTGTCGAGGTGCTCAAACATTACGAGACCGTCCCGTCGATTTTGTGTCTGCCGGATGAGCTGAATCAAGTGTGGACAAATCTGATCCACAACGCTATTCAGGCCATGGCGAATCAGGGTGAGTTGGAGATTAAGGTCTTTCAAGACAACGGTCATGTCGCGGTTCAAATCACCGATTCAGGCCCGGGCATTCCCGACGAGATTAAGGCCCGTATTTTCGAGCCGTTCTTTACCACC
>JAGRCC010000379.1 GCA_020433785.1 Anaerolineae bacterium | reverse complement strand
GAGAGTTGAATCACGGTACTGCTATATGACAAATCTGTTTGGCGCGAAATTAGTTGATCTTCCAGCTAAATACAGACAGCCGGATAATTATGTCAACCAAATTATCCCGTAAGTCTATTTAGCTAACTAGGAGGACAACTATGTTGCATAATTCGGTGCACAGTGCCATCAGTTTTCAAAACGGAACCATAAGAATAAATCTTGATGAGTTAAATTGTAGTAAGATTGAATTGATGAAGAACAAAATAGTACAGACCATCGAATATTCGAATGGTAATGGTCTAAACTCAGTTGTTCTAACGCTGGAAGAATTAACATCATTGAGGGAGGGCTTTTTAGATTACATAGAAGTAGATAAAAATCTGAAAGATACCTCTATAACAGGATACAAGACTCGAACCCGGCTGTTTATCCAATGGCTGGAAGAAAACTGCATCCAAAATGTTTCAATGCAGCACTGGCGGGATTATTACGCTTACCTCAAACGGAGCGAGTTGACAGATACCACGGTCAGAAACTATTTTCGCGATCTCAATGGTTTTGCTATTTGGTTAGTTCAAACAGGACGATTGCCCAGCAATCCACTCACGGGCATCATTCCACCTTCAGCCTCCAAAAAGAGTGTTCAGTCAAAGGCCATTCCTCGAGAAGACATCAATATTATGATTGAACACGCTCAGAATGTCAGAGATCGGGCTATTTTTATTTTTTTCAGGGATACAGCCTGTCGAGGCAGCGAGGCTGCTGCAATGCTTTGGGAAAATGTTGACCTGGATGCTGGAAAGGCCTACGTTATCGGCAAGGGAAGTAAGCCCCGTACACTTCGCTTTAAGCCCGTTACAAAACAAGTATTGGTAGAATATCAAGAAACTCTCAAAGAGGAGCAAAAAACAGGCCCAGTCTGGTGGGGCAAACAAGGGGCGCTAACCTATAGCGGCATTTATCAGATCTTCCGCCGGGTTGCTAGACGAGCCTCGCTCCAAAACAAGAAATTTAATCCTCACGCCTGGCGCCATGCTTTTGGGCGTGATGCCACTCAGGCTGGCATGCCAACGATCATACTCCAGAAGGTATTGGGTCACGAGTCCATTACCACGACCGAAATATATGCTGATCCCGATGAAGAAGCCGTCCATCAAGCACATTATCAATACTCTCCAATGAATGAAATTGACTTAGGTAGAGCTTCATAGTAGACTCTCTTTGTTAAAAAATCGCTCTGGTGTATTGGGTTTCACATTGCCATACTTCTTGTAGGCAAAGTTCTCAATGTGTCACCTTTTACACCAGAGCGATTAGAATAGCATTGCCACAAAAAAGGCAATTACTTGCCCCCGTAGCTCAGAGGATAGAGCAGAGGTTTCCTAAACCTTGTGTCACAGGTTCGACTCCTGTCGGGGGTACCTACTCGCTATGCGGCCAACTCACACTGTCAAACTGATCTTTGATAGCGCCGGTTGGCCGTTTTTAATAGTTTCGTAAGTAGTTGGTTAGATGACTGTAATATCTCTTGACTAATGTAGGAGGCACCGAACAATACTGAGCCGTTCCGGGGGGCTCTATGTCTTTTAAGGAGATGAAGGAATTATGAAAAAGTCGATTATTTTTATTGTGGTGGGGTTGATCGGATTGGTGGTTGTCGGCTGGGTGGTCTGGTTTTTGGCCTCGCCGTTATTTATTAACAACGTCGTGGATGAGGATTTCCCGGCCCAACAGGCCAGCCTGGCCCAAGTTTCGCAGGCGTCGCTCGATCAGATGGAGCAGGAGATCGGCGACCAGCTTTCATTTGAATTACCCAAAGCCGAGCAGTTAGCCAAGATGCCTGAAGAGGAATTAAAGCAGATGGAAACGGAAATCATCGCCGCTTCCGCCGAAATGCCGGATAAAGCCATGGACGATCCCATGCCGGCCGAGGCCGCCGGCGGGCCGGTGGCGGTGGTCCAGGGTCAATTTAAGGAGGCCGATAGCTTCCACCAGGGTTCCGGTTCGGCGACGATCTACCAACTGCCTGATGGCTCACACGTCCTGCGCTTTGAAGATTTTATGGCCACTAACGGCCCCGATCTGCACGTGCTTTTAACCAAGCACCCGGCGCCGGCCAGCGGCTCTGATATTATGGAAGATTATATCGATCTCGGTTCGCTCAAGGGCAACATCGGCAACCAAAATTACGATATTCCGGCTGATGTCGATGTCTCTCAATACCAGAGTGTGGTCATCTACTGTATGCCGTTCCATGTAGTGTTCGCCACGGCGACGTTAGGGCCATAGAGATTTGTCAGGTTTCCGGAGAGAACTTTTGGCGTAAAGGTAGGACAATTAGATTTGGATTTAGGGCCAGCGGGATTTTGTAAAACCTGGCAGGTCTAGGTTATTAGGAAAGGACTTACTATGCTGTTCAGAAAGAAAGATCGGGAAGAAGACGAAGCGCGTTACCAGGATCGACTGCCACCGGGCCAGGCGCTAACCCGAAAGTGGCCGGTGCTGCATGTGGGCAGCGTACCGCAATATCATGATTTATCACTGTGGGATTTTTACATTCGAGGCCGGGTTGAACAGCCAAAACGCTTCACCTGGGCCGAGTTCAGTGCGCTGCCGATGAAGGTTCAGATCAGCGATATGCACTGCGTGACTCAATGGAGTAAATTTGATAACACCTTCGAGGGTATTCCGGTGGCCGAGGTCATGAAGTATGTGACGCTTTTACCCGACGCCACCCACGTCATGGTTCACGCCGACCCCGGTTACACGACCAACATTCCGCTGGAAGATTTTCTGGACGATGACGTGATGTTTCCTCTAAAATATGAGGGCCAACCATTAACGCCGGATCACGGTTATCCGGTGCGGCTGTTAGTGCCGAAATTGTATCTGTGGAAAAGCGCCAAGTGGGTGCGCGGTCTGGAGTTTTTGGCCGGCGACAAACCTGGCTTTTGGGAACGCTACGGTTATCACAATCATGGCGATCCCTGGCAAGAAGAGCGGTTCGGCGGTTTTGTGGTCGATACGATGCAGACGGTTCGGTCGAAACGGTAACAAGGTAATTAGTCACCCTGGCCGGGCAGCCGCTTCCAAACCGATTTTATCAGGCCTTTAATTCCGCCCTCCGGCGGCAGCGACTCGATGGCCTTGATCACCGCTTGTTGGAAATCGGCCGGGGTGTCAGGATGCTCCTCGACCAGTTTGTTGAGCCGATTCAAATTACGACGGGACTGTTTGAATACGAGCGGGTTCAAGTGCGATAGACATGCGGTTTCGCCGGCGGTGATGAGGGCCTCGCTCAGTCCGGGTAAATTATCGGTAGACTGAGGTCGATAAATGTCCAAAAAGGCGCTTCCCTTGCCGGCGACGATCAGCCGGAGTGGATCGACCAATGCTAACCGGCCAGCCGTCTCCACGAACTGACGATAATCGGTCTCATCTGACCATTTCAACGCTTCTGGCAGCGCTTTTTTAGGACTGTCCCAATAAGCCAAAAACAGACGCAGTAGTTTATGATCGGTGGTTTCCAGCGTTTTGGCCAGCGCCTTGAGTTCGCTGCGTGGGGGCGATTGGAAGTTGTTGGCTTCGTAACTGGCATACAACGCGTCGAGTAGTTCCCCAATCTCAAACCCCTGCCGCAACTGCCGGTAAAGATTGATGCCTGAGTTTGCGGTAAAAATACGCTCGGCGGCGCGACGGGCTAACTCTGGCGGGATTTTTTGAGCGACTTGCCGGTGCAAGGCAGCTTCCACGGACACCGGACTGGCCTTGAACACCGCCGTAATCAAATCGGGCGAGGCTTTGCCCAACAGATCGAGATCATACTCCCGGCCATCCAACCACTCACCGACGGTCAAAGCGTAATCACGCTGTTGGGCGATGTCGTCTAACTGGCGCGTCTCAATGGCATGGACGACCCAGCGCTCGTAGGCGCTTTCCGGTGAACCTGGCATCTCCCCTTTAATGTGGCGGGCAGCGGCATCTACCTGGGCAAATTTGATACTGACCGGCGGCTCCGGCAGGCCGATGGCCCAGTAATACGTGGCGACTAAGTTGCAGCGATAAAAATAGGTATCGAACGAACACCGGGTTCGCCAGGCCAGCGGCACCACCAGAAACGCTGCTTCCAGGGCATCCTCAATGTGTCCGGGTTGGCCGACCACCGTGATGGCATTGCGCGCCGCGGCTTGTTGGTTGGCCCTTAAGGCCAGCAGCGCCAGGTTTTTGTGTTCGGTAGCCGACCATTTTTTGGCGGCCTCAACCTCTTTCGCTAATTGACGCGACAAATCGAGCGCCACCGGTGGCATACGGCCCGTGGCAAAATCGCCTTGAGTTAATGCCTCATCAATAGAGGTGACGAACGCGCATTGGCGAAATACGCGGAAGGGATCGGCTTCAAATTTGGTCAGATCGGTCGGGGCAAAGATCAGACTGTGGGCCAAATAACGCCCGCCTCGCCCGTACTTATCAGTGGCCGATATCGGTACAATTTGGGCGACGGCGCTCTTGCCGGTGGAGATAGTGAAGAAGAGCCGCTTGACCGGCTCGATGGCCGAGGTAAAATACAGCAGATGCCCCTCCATCTCTTCCACTTCGGCTTCGGTGAGACCCTGGCTGTAAAACAGTGTTTGAAAGCCCCCTCGTCCTTGAGGCGATTGCTCTTTTTCCACGTTGCTGTAGATATGCTGCCAGGCTTGGATGGTTGGCATTAGGGTTATCCTGTTTATAATCGATTTTTTGGCTCGATGAGTGGAACGTAGAACATAGTGCGTAATTCGTAGTAGGTAGCATAATATTTTATCGCGCCCTACGCCCTACGAATTACGCACTTTGTGTACGTCATTTACATGGTTCCATTTTGTTCTCCACGTTCCACGCCCTACGTCCCACGTTAAAATACAAACCGGGCGTGGGCCTTATCCGCTAAATACCAGTTATCGCGCCGGATTAGTCGAAAACCGAAGTAAGGGATACGCTGATCGAGCCGAATGGGTTTGACCACATTGACCAGCGGATTCCACAGATTCGGGTGAAAACTGGGTCGCGGTACACCCAGGCCAACCGGATGTTTATCTTGCCAGACCCACTCCACCAGCCCGCCACGCATCAAGGTATAGTCCAGCATCGACCGGATGTGGAGCTGCGTTTCTATTCTTTCCAAAATGGTATCGGAGGGTGCCTCGATCAGATCGGTCAATCGGTGCTGGCGCGGCGGTGGCTCGCGGCGTAAGGCGGCCAGCAGCTTACGCCACTCCGTGACCGTGGGCAAATCATAACCCTCTCCCAGCCAGCGAGCAAACTCAAGCGCCTCTTCCGGCAAGATGCCGGTGACAAACAGCCGTTCTCGATCATCGGCGGTAAAGTGGTCGAAGGCGACCACGGGATTTAAGGCCTGCATCTCTTGGTAACGGTCGGCGCTGACTGAACCGGTCTCCGTCATAAACTGCTCGAACTGGATTTTGGTCACCGGCAAAATATGCACTTCGACTCCCGCGTCTTCGACAACGACGAGAGGAAAACGGGTTTTATCGAATGAAATAAGCATGGTAGTAGTACGTGGTACGTAGTGCGATTTTACTTCGCACACGCATTACGCCCTATTTAGGTCTATTTTTTAGATTTGGGTTTAATAGAATTCGTCGCGCCAAATTCCCTAGCCAAATAATATCACAATTCATTGTTTCTGACAGCTAAGTTTACTTTACTTCTGATCACCTCTTTAAACGTGCGCTCCAAAATTCTGATGGTATTTTCAGAAAGCTCACACTCCGGCCAAACGTAACAACTGACTTGTTTGTACGGCAATGGGCGCACTGGGTCCGTGTCATTGCCGGCCCGGACGGCGAAGCGCTCAACTTGTTCGTCGCTGGCCTTGACGATTTCAATCGCATTGAAATCGAACAAATGGTTGCGAGCCAGATAATTGACCCGCAGACTCCCGTTCGTTTGCCGGTAGGGTTCCGGCCAGGTCGAGTCGAAAACCGCAATCACTTGACGCGACGGACAGAATAGAAATTCCCAACTTTGGCCGCATACCCGGCAGCCGTGGTAGGTGAGCGATTTTTTGCCGACCTGTTCGGTATAGGTGCCGCAATACGCCAGGCAATCGACGCACAACAGCCGGTCGGCCCGATCGCCAAGGCGGGTCGTGGTGTCGTGGCTAATGCTGTCCAAAATCCAGAGCGCGATTTTATTGAGCCGGTGGTTCGGCTTGTTGGCCAGACCGAGCAGCGCCTCGACCGGCTCGCTGCCCAACCGGACCAGGACGTGCGGCGCGATAAAACGCCCCAGCCAATCATCGCTGCCTAGATAATCGATCAAAACCGTGGGGGAGCGTAGTTTTTGTAACTCCGTGGTCAATTGATCCAACGCCAACTGCCAGGTTAGGCCGGTGGCGTGGTGACGCAATGCGGCAGCCACCTCGGTGGCGTACGGTCGTTTGGTCCACCATAACATCCAAAAGCGGTTAGTATAGACCCTATCAAAGGCAAGTTGGATATTGGATTTAGGCCAGAATCGGACGAAACCGTGGGCTACTCCAAATATGGTAAAGCCCGATAGCCAACCGGTCGATGTAGGATAAAGATGGAGCAGCCCGGCCAAAATTGTAACGACCAAAACCCAAAAAAGAATGGTGACAGCGCCAATTTTACGACCCAGATCATAGCCGCTCAAACTGCCTGCCAGGAAGCCTCCGGCAAACAGCGCCAGTCGGTGCGTCGGCAGTAGGTCAATCAAAACGCCGCCCAGGGTGTAGGTTATGAGCAAGCCAAAGACGAGACCCAACAGCAAATCATAGCACAGATGATACAGTGCTTTGAGCGTAAACATCCAGGCAATGACTAACCCCACCACAATGAAACCCAACAGGGAATCAAAGATAATGTTCGGCTGCTCATTAAAGATCGGCAGCATCTGCCCGATACCGGCCAGGCTGCCCAGCCCAAAGGCGACCGTTAAGCGAGGTTGTAGAAAAGCGATCTTGTTTTCTGAAAATTTGGGGATATTTTTGTCGATAATCTGACCGTCAAAGATAAAGCCGTTTAGCCAATGATTCCAGGTTGTCTGTTTGGATTGCAGCAGTCGGCCGAATAGGTAACTGCTGCCGGCCCCCGCCAGCCCGCCGAGAACCACCCCCAGCCCGAGTCTCGTGATTACCGGGACTTGCCCGAAAAAGATCGTGGCGATTAGCCAGCCCACTACGATGCCGGACAAGGCCCCCAAAGCCGTTACCATGAAGATAGCCCCTCGATCAACCGGTTCTCCGTCTATCAGGCGAAACAGGTGTTCAGCATATGCTGCATCATCACAGTTGCGCCACTCGCGCCAGATGATTTGCTGCCAGTTCCGGGGCGACTGCCTCAGGGTCGGCGAGGATTCGCCGGAAACGAAAATAACGTTGGTGACTGTTTCTTTAAGTTGCTCTGGTTCGATTCGATCTATTGTCATAACGTTGTCTGCTCAACCCATCCAAATCTACTGTGCAGAATACGAATCGTATTGGTCGATAGCTGACAGTCCGCCCCGATAGTACAGCGCATCTGAGGGTAGCGTGAGCGGCGCCATGGATCGGTGTCATTACCGACTTGCACGACGAAGCGTTCGACCTCTTCATCGGTGGCTTGGGTTATCTCGATATGGTCAAAATCGAACAGAGCGCGGCGGGTAAACCAATTGGCCCGAATTAGACCATCGTTGTAGCTAAGGCCAGACGAACGATTGTCGAGCAGGACCACCATTTCTTGAGAGCGATGGAGAAGTTCGCGGCTGCGGCGGCAGTTGCGACAGCCGTAGAACTGCCAATCAGATCGCCATGGCCGGTCGATCCAGAGCTGCTCGCAGCCAACCCAGCAGTCGGGACAAACCCAGCGGTCCGGTTCGGCGGCCAGTCGCGCTGTGGTGTCAATCGAGATACAATATAAAACCCAGCGAGCATCCTCTTGGCCATAGCTGCTGCCGTTGTAAGCCACGTCTTCCAATACCTCGACCGCGTGGCCGCCGATTTCAAAAAGTAGATGCCGGCCTAGAAAGCGCCTAAACCAATGCACGTGGCTTAAATCTCTGACCGCTTGACCAACCGATAGATACTCATCTTTGGCTCTATCGAGGCGCTCCAGCCGTCCGCTCCAAACCTTTCTCAGCGACGCGCTCTGGCGCAAGCCCTGTCGCAGGGCCGCTTCTACCTCCGATAGCAGCGGTCGACCTTGGATCGTATCGGCAGGATCAGGTTGACCGATGTTGTCTTTCGACAGGGCAAAGTGGAGTTGTTTGGCGTAGGCTTCATCTTGGGTATGATGCCATTCGCGCCACAGAATATCGGGCCAGTTGCGGCTGTCGATCATTCGTTACCAACCCCACCAGCGTTTGAGCGAGCGGAGCGGCCCATCGAATGATTTTTCCATCACCCATAGGATCGGATCGAGGATGCGGCGCGGCACAATTTCAACTGATAGTTCGGCTCCATCCGGCTCCGTGCCTAGCGCCGAAATGATGGAAAAACTGAGGCTCTTGAAATTCGACTCGGCGGCGTTGATAAATTCGTGAGCTTGGAGTTCCACTTCGGTGAAATCGCGCAGCAGGTCTGAAATTTCTCGCATCCGGTCTAGATAGGTTTCGGTTTCGGCCAGGGCTTCGACGGAGCCATCGATTAAATAGGTAGCGAGATCGGCCCATTTGCCGGTAAAGCGGTCGACCAACTTATCGGCTTTAGTAAAAACGACAATGAGGTTCTGGTTTTTGGTATCGCCGCTGAGTTCACCCATACCGACGATGTAAGTGTTGAGCAACTGCTGCATTCCGGCCCGGCTGTCTTCCAAATCGGCAATGCTGATCAGCAGCATGGCGGCTTCGGCGCGGCGCACAAATCCGGCAAACTGGACCAATTGGGTCGGCTTTTCAAAACACTCGCCGCCGGTGTCGAACATGAGCAGGCTGCAATTGGGCTGCATCGGCACACCCTCCGCCCGAATCATGGTGGGGCGGGGGAAGTTTTTGGGGGTGGAGTCGGGCAAGTAGCCGTCATCGAGCATGCGGGCGTTGCCATAAACCGTGTCGAGGCTGTCTTCATTGAGACCCATCGTATAAAAGTCGGGCCAGTCGCGGGCCAGCGTTAATTTTTTGAGGGTGTAAAAGAGGGTGGCAAAATAAACCGTCTTGCCATGCTGCCGGAAACCGATGGCGCTGATGACCACGGGCGGATATTTGCTGTAATCCTTGGCATACAAGGCCGGAATTTGCTCATTGCACGAGGGGCATAGATAAACCAGCGTTGACCTGCCGCCGATTTTTTCTTTTTTGAATTTGATGTCGTCGATACAGAAGGGACAAAGCATAATGTGCGTTTTCCTTGCATGGAGTTGGCGATACTAAGTATCCGATACCCAATATACTTGAATTGAAGATGGGTTGCAATAGGCAATTATTCGCTAGAATGTATGATGAAGCTTTCCATTTTCCTTGATAACCGCTGTTGAAAAAGCGGGTAAAGTGTGTGATAATGAACGCGTAACTTGGAGTACGTCTCGATCCACTTTACAATGTCTGTCACTACATCGTTAAAAAGAGAGGTCATCTAATGGCAATTCAACTCAATGATGCTGATGAAGTTAAGAACTTATTTAAGCAAGCTCTTTTGGAACTTTTCCGCGATGAGCGCCAAGTCTTTTACGATTTGTTCGCCGAAGTTATAGAAGATATTGCCCTTGTTAATGCTATAAAAGCTGAAGAAGATAGTGAACCTGTAACTCGCGATGAAGTTTTTGAGGCGCTTCAGGAAAACGAATGAAGGTCGAATTTCGGCGTAGTTTTGTGCGCGATCTGCAAAAGATCTCCGAGAAAAATGTACGGCAGCGCGTGCAACAGGTTATCGAGCAGGTAGAAACTGCTTCTGTACTCGACGAAATCCCCAACCTGATTAAGCTTAAAGGAGAAGGCGATTATTATCGTATTCGGGTTGGAACATACCGGATCGGTATAAAAATGGAGCAAGGTATCGTGATTTTCGTCCGTTGCCTTCATCGACGAGATATTTATCGCTATTTTCCGTAAAAAACTGGTTTAGTTGTACTCTCCTCTTTTGTTTTCTCCCTACACAAAAATATAGTGGTAACTTACTCACCCACCATCTGCACGACGATGCGACGTTGGCGGTGACGGTTGTCGAAGTCAATGAACGTAATCTCCTGCCAGGTGCCCAGGATGAGCTGCCGATCTGAAAACGGCACGGTCAGCGACGGACCCAGCAGCGCCGCCCGCACATGCGAAAAGCCGTTGCCGTCATGCCAGCGCTCATTATGTTTGTACGCCCAGGCTTGGGCGGCGATCCGCTCGAATAGGGCTTCAAAGTCGGCCAGCATACCGCTTTCGTATTCAACGGTGGTGATAGCGCTGGTGGCGCTGGGTGTAAAGACGGTAGCGATGCCACTTTCCAACTCGCTGGTGCGCACGGCGCTGGATACGGCGTCGGTAATATTGTGCATATCGCAAAAGCCGCGACAGGCAATGTGAAATTCGCGGGTGACAACCATCGTTCCTCTCCTCAAATAACGGTCTGGAGCGACAAAGTTTACTTTGACCTGCCCTTGGATAACAAAGCAAGCTTTGTCGCTCCAGTAAATTTTCATTCCCGGCGTCGTCTCATTTGAGACAGTCGCACTCAGTGAACCTTTACATTTTAGCATATTTTGGCGGTCAACGTAAGCATTTGTTTAAGCTATTTGGGCTACTTCTCCAAGCCGTATATAATTCCGAGGGATTGCCAACGAGAGGGGCAGAATTGCCATGTACAATCAAAAAAACCATCAATTTGACTCATTTTATAACCATAAATTTGGTTTTCACATCACCGGCCCCCGGCAGGATGCTTTTGCCGAGGTTTTGCGGCTGCGGC
>JAGRCC010000378.1 GCA_020433785.1 Anaerolineae bacterium | reverse complement strand
GCTCAAAGGGCGGCGTTTCCCAGCCATCGGCCATTTCAGCCGGGACGACATCGTAATGGCCGTAAACCAGCACGGTTGGCTTGTCAGGCCCAGCGCCTAACCACTCGCCGTAAACCACCGGATAGCCGGCGGTCGGCATCACCTGGACCTTATCGAGGCCCAGATCGGCCATATTGGCGGCCAGCCATTCCGCGGTGCGTTGGATATCGGGCGCGTGGGCCGGATCGGTGCTGATGCTGGGAATGCGCAGTAAATCGTGCAGTTCATGCCGGAATCTTTCGGCATTAGCTCGTGAATAGTCGCGGGCGGTATCACTCAATTGTGTCATTATCAGGTTTCCCTCTTAACTATGGCCTTAAACACGGGCCAATAGAGATCGCAATTTTAATCAATAAGACCAACATAGTTCCAACATTCAGTCTATGCCAGCCTGGTTCAACTGGCAACGGACGAAAAGTAGTATAAAGGTAGTATCCATATGTTTAGCCCCTATTTAGATCAGGACTAACGCAAAAAGCCAGATGATAGTTTATTCAGGTTGCTACCCTGCCAGACCTGTAGGGTTTCGACCCTAATTTTGACAAGAATTGGCGTTAAATATCCAAATTTAGGTCGGGATAAGGCCTTTTCGGAAACCCTAAAGGTCTTTTCCCCGCAAGGTAGCAACTCAATGTCATTAAGATAAGCCCCCCCGGCCCCCCAAAGGGGGGAGAAAGACATCAAATGCCCCCTTTGGGGGGTTAGGGGGGCTAGTGTCGGCCACTAAACTTAATGACATTGGGTAGCAACTTAAGTTAAGGTATGTGAATGAAGGAAAGGAAACCTGGAGGAAGTTGAGGAAAGGTGCCATGGTCGGCCTATTATACCAGAGAAAATTATAAAATGAGAATTGGATGGGCAGCAGATAAAAAAATAGGTACACCCCGTAAAAATGCAGGTACACACGGCAAAAATGCAGGTGCACGTCGCAAAAAAGCAGGTACATACTGTGTGAAGCAAGTGCACATCGTAAAAAAGCACGGACATAGGGCAAAAAAACAGGTACACACCGCAAAAAAGTAGGGACACATAGCAAAAAAGCAGGTACGCACCGCCATAAGAATAGACACACGCAAAAATAGTTGGCGACGGGGTCCGTAGACGACTATTGCGTCGTGTGTAAGGCGTATTGTCCCACTTACGAAGTACTACCGCCGTTACGTTGAAAGTTGAAAGCCAAAAAAGGCTAATGAAGTTTAAGAAACTGCTTTAGAAGCCTTTAAGGGTCCACAGATGGGCCACAGATGGTCACCGATATCATCAAAATTTAGATAAAAATCTGTGATCATCTGTGTAAATCTGTGGACAACTCTAAAAAACCCTACTTTTATAACAGTTTCTAAGGAAATAAACGGGCAAACTGGGCCTGTAAAGTACTTTAGTCCCATGATTAAGTGACTTTCGGGCCAAAAAACTGAGTACCTTTTTCCCTAGAAAAAGGAGCCCGGATGGTGTAAGCTAGGTTCACATAAACTAAACCTTACGACGAGGACATCTTATGCGTATCAGTCAAGATAACTTGAAAATTCGGATTAAACAATTCATCACGAACGGCAGACACCCCGATTGCCAGGGGTTACTGGAGCCAATCGGCTATGGTGAAAGCCGGTTGGCCGCCGGTGAGGCCTTGCTTGATGCCTGGCAGGAGGCCAGAGAGAAGGTAAAATCGCAGGGGAGCGTTAAGAAATCGGCTACCCAAACCGAACGCGCCGCTGAACGAACAGCTCAACTGGAAGCTACGGCTTTGCGAGAGGCTGTCCGCACTTTGTGGATGGAAGACGAAAGCACGCTGGAGCAGTTTGACCTGGTCAATTACCGGCGCCCGCCCAGACGCACGGTAAAGCATACCAACGGCTCAACCAACGGTGACGGCTCGACGGCTGACGCGCCGGCCAGTGAGGCCAGCTATAGTGACGGTTCCGCCGCTGAGACACCGGTCAATGGATCGACCAACGGCAAAAGTAACGGCAGCAGTTGGGTTTCGGATTACCAATTGGGTACGCCGGAACGCATTGCCCGCTGGCGGGTGTTGTTTAGCACGGTGGGCAAGCTGGATGAAGCCAAACAAACTAAATTGGCCGAATTCGGCTGGGACACCGCCCATGTGGGTCAGGCCATGGAGCTGGTGGAGAAATATGCCCAAGCCGACGCGGCCCAACAGAAGAAGTTCAAAGTTATGGAGATCAATCAGGCCGCAGCCAAGAAGGCCGAGCAGGAACTGCGCCGCTGGTATCTGCAGGCCACCCGCCTGACCCGTTCGGCTATCAAACGGCGGGTGCTGCCGGAGCAGCAGCAGTACATGCGAGATTTGTTAGGACTGTAGCCAACAGCCGACCAACGACCGACGATAGCTGTCCACTGACGACTAACCATTCAGATTAGCATCGCCGTTACGCAGTTCAAAAGGTGACAGTCACTTAAGTGACTGTCACCTTGTCTTCGATACCCCAACGGCGTAAGTCATACCGATATCGACCATATTTACGTATCTTTTATGGTGCGCCCTCCCGGCTTAGCCGATAAGTATATGATACGTATCTATGGAAGAGGCTCACTCTGACCATTTCTATTGGCAGCCCCTAAGTTGTCTAACAAGTAGTTAGACTCAGGATTCATCTCAGGAGAAAAACAAAATAAATGGATCACCAGCTAGAAGCAGTTAACTTAATGCCAGGCTCCCCAAAAAGAGCGTCTCTATTCAATGCCCTTAGCGGCTCGTTGCAAGCGCAGTTAATGGGCTTGTTGCTGGTGATAGCCTTAGTTCCGCTCATTGCGGCCGGGGTCATCACCTATTTCAACGCCAGATCGGCGATCGAAACCGAGGCTACGAATAAGCTGATCGCGGTGCGCGAAATCAAAGCCATCCAAATTGAGAACTATTTTAGTCGAATTGACAGTCAAGTGAGCACGCTATCTGAGGACCGGATGATTGTGGAAGCCATGAGCGAGTTCAAAACGGCGTTCCATAGCTTCGGTGATGAGCCGCCACTTACGGATGATAAATTGAAGGTTTTGCGCGACTATTACCAGAATGAATATTTGGCCCGACTAACCCCCAATCTCCAAGAACCGGTCAGCTTAGATACCTATTTCCCGACCGACCCGCAAGTTCAAATGGCTCAATATCTCTACATCGCCGACAATCCCCAACTAACGGGCCAGAAATATCTCTTAAACGAGGCCAAAGATGGGAGCCGTTATAGCCAAATCCATCAGCGTTACCACCCCATTATCCGCCACTTTCTGGAAGAGTTTGGGTATTATGATATCTTTCTGGTTGACTCGGAGACAGGGCATATTGTCTACACGGTTTTCAAAGAGGTCGATTACGGCACCAGTTTGTTGACGGGGCCTTATAGTAACACCAATATTGCTAAAGCTTTCCGCGCCGCCAATGAGGCCACCGATCCTAACTTTATTTATCTGGCCGACTTTGAAAATTATTATCCCTCATATAATGCCCCGGCTGCATTTATCGCCTCGCCGATTTTTGATGGGATGGAGCGGGTGGGCGTCCTTGTTTTTCAGATGCCCCTTGATCGGATTAACGCCTTGATGCAAGAGCGATCCGGTTTAGGCGAAACCGGCGAGACGATTCTGATTAGCTCGGACGATTTTTTACTGCGATCGGACTCTCGCTTTAGTGAGGAGTCGACTATCTTTAAACAAAAGGTGGACACAGCCGCTACCCGAGCCTCGGCGGCCGGCGAAACGGGGGTCAAAACTATTACCGACTATCTAGGCCAGGCTACCATTATTGCCCACAGGCCTTTGGAAATACCCGGTTTGAATTGGTCGCTCAACGCCAAGCAAAATCAGGCCGAACTGTTTGCGGCAGCCAACACCCTCCGCAACACGATCATCGGGCTGGTGGTCATCGTGATGCTGGTGGTCATCGTGCTCGCTTTTATGATAGCTCGGAAAGTTACCCGCCCGCTGATTGCCATGGCCAACGCCGCTAAGGGGCTGGCGCAAGGCGATATTGACCAAAATGTTCAGATCGACAGCCGTAATGAGATCGGGTTAATGGCTCAGGCTTTTAATGAAATGATCACCTATTTCAAAGAGATGGGGCAGACGGCTGATCGGCTGGCGCAAGGTAACCTGACTGTCACCATTGAACCCCGCTCGGAGCGAGATGCACTGGGCCGGGCTTTTCACGATATGATCAACAGCCTGCGTAATACCATGGCCCAAGTGACTCACAATGCCGCGAATCTGGGCGCAGCTTCCGGCCAACTATCCAGCGTGGCCGAACAGGCCAGTGAGGCAACGAACCAGATTAGTGTGACCATTCAACAGTTAGCGGCCGGGGCGCAGCAGCAATCCGACTCAGCGGTATACACTAAATCATCCATTGAACAAGTGACCCAGGCCATTGACGGCATCGCTCTAGGCGCTCAAGAACAAGCCGAAGCCATTTCCCGGTCCGCTCATATTGCCCATCAAATGGACACGGCGATTCAACAGGTGACGGCCAACGCTCAAGCCGGCGCCAACGGCGCTTCGAATGCCGCTCAGACGGCTCGCCACGGGGCCAACATTGTTGAGGATACGATCCAAGGGATGCACAGTATCAAGGCCAAAGTGGGTGTTTCGGCGCAAAAGGTGCAGGAGATGGGCCACCGGTCTGAACAGATTGGGGCTATTGTGGAAACGATCGATGATATTGCCTCGCAAACGAATCTACTGGCTCTCAATGCGGCCATCGAAGCGGCTCGAGCCGGTGAACACGGCAAAGGCTTCGCCGTGGTAGCCGATGAAGTACGCAAACTGGCGGAAAAATCGGCCAACGCTACGGACGAGATCACCCGCCTGGTTAAGGATATTCAGCAGTCGGTTACGGAAGCGGTTTCGGCCATGGAAATGGGCGCTAACGAGGTGGAAAACGGGGTTAGCCGGGCCAATGACGCCGGTCGGGCGCTGGTCGACATTCTTGAGGCGGTTGAAGCCGTAGGGACGCAGGTCACAGAGATTTCGACAGCCGCGCAGCAGATGACCATTTCGTCTAATGAATTGGTGAGTGTGATGGAGAGCGTATCGGCCGTTGTTGAAGAGAACAGCGCCGCCGCTGAAGAAATAGCGGCCAGCGCCAGCGAGGTTGCCCAAGCCGTCGATGGCGTCGCCCGCGTGAGCGAAGAAAACAGCGCCGCAGTGGAACAGGTGAGCGCCGCGTCGGAAGAGATGAGCGCCCAGGTCCATGAGGTCAGTGATTCGGCCCAAATTCTCAATACGATGGCTCAAAGCCTAACGGCAGCGGTGAGCCACTTCAAACTCAACGCTCCCGGATCAGATCTCCCTGAACCTGTTCGCTACGATACCGGCCAAGGCCAGGTGTTACGACCTGAGGTCAGTCTGGTGAACGGGAACGGGTATAGTCGCTAGCGGACACCCGTTGAATTTGATCTAAATTAGCCAGCGAGGGCCCCTTCGGCCAGCGGACCGCCAAAAAAATAGGCCGCACCAGGCAACTTTGGCGGTCAGTGGTCACGAGAGGGAGAGTCCTTGTCAAATCGAGAGGGAAATAGGCAATTGTCGCTCAACTATCTTAGAAAATTTTATTACGGTGGGGCTGATGTCCTTGGCGGGCAAGTAGCCATTGTATAGACCAATCATATTAGGAGTAAGTGATGATTTTCCCTAGTTTTTTCTACAAAAGTCTACAGCATAAATTAGGTTTAACGGTCAGCTTGTTGCTCGGGCTGATTTTTATTGAAATTATTGGGGTTGTGGTGATATTGAATCAACAGAGGACCGACGCCCTGGTGATCAACGTGGCCGGACGGCAACGCATGCTGTCCCAAAAAATGAGCAAACACGCGTTGTTGTATGAACTGGGTGATCAACAGGCTAAGGAAGAAATGGAGACCGCCAGCCGGTTATTCGATCAGTCGCTGGAGGGTTTAACGAATGGTGATGCAGAGACCGGATTGCCGCCGGCCTCGACGGCGATGCAGCCCAAGTTAGCCGCCGAGGCTGAGGCGTGGGGCCCGTTCTATACCTCTATTCAATCGCTACAACAATTAGACCCTCAGCAGCCGGAATTTTTGCAAGCCATGGAGTACATTGTAAACCATAACGAAGACCTTCTAACCAAAGCTAATGATGTGGTTTTGGGATTTCAGATTGAAGCTGAACAGAAAATCAATTGGCTGTTGAATTTTCTTTATATCATCCCTTTGATCGGGTTGGTACTGTTTGGACTCATGCTCTGGATGATACTGTCTATCCTGCATCCCTTGAAACAAATTGTACGCGTAGGTCATCAACTGGCCCAAGGAGATACGAGCGTTACATTGGACATCGATTCTCAAGATGAAATCGGACAGTTAGCCAAATCCTTTGGAAAGATTACCAGTTACATCCAAGATGTATCCAGGGCTGCCGAACATTTAGCTGGCGGCGATCTAACGGTTGAGGTTACTATCCAATCAGAGCGAGATATACTGGGGAAATCCTTTAACCAAATGGTAGCTAACTGGCGCGCGTTGATTGGCCAATTATCCAACAGCGCCAACCGCGTTAATTTGGCCTCAGATCAACTGGCGATCACGGCCGACGACACGGGCCAGGCGATTAATCAGATTGGTGCGACGATGCGGCAGCTTACCACCGCGGCGCAACAGCAATCCTTCTCAGCCTTGCAAACCAAAGCTTCAATTGATCAGATTGCCCAAGCTATTGACGGGGTGGCTCAAGGCGCTCAAGAACAGGCTGTCGCTGTGGCTGAATCCGCTGATATCACCAATCAGATTAGCCTGGCTATCCAGCAGATAACCGCCAACGCACAGGCCGGCGCCAGTGGGGCAACGAATGCCGCTCAGACCGCTCGCCATGGGGCCGGCATCGTTGATGACACCATTCGGGGGATGCAAACCATTAAGACGAAAGTGGGTCTTTCGGCGCAAAGGGTGGAGGAAATGGGCCAGCGGTCCCACCAGATTGGGGCCATTGTGGCCACCATTGAAGACATTGCCGCGCAAACTAACCTACTGGCCCTCAATGCGGCCGTCGAGGCGGCTCGGGCTGGGGAACACGGCAAGGGCTTCGCTGTTGTCGCCGATGAGGTCAGCAAGCTGGCGGAAAAATCAAGTCACGCCACGGAAGAAATTATCAATCTGGTTAAGGTGATCCAACAATCGGTTACGGAAGCTGTTACGGCGATGGAAGATGGCGCGGCCGAGGTTGAAAAGGGGGTCGGTCGAGCTAATGAAGCCGGCCAAGCTCTGGCCGGCATCCTCAGCGCTGTTGAAGCCGTCGATGACCAGGTCAAAGAGATTTCCTTCGCCGCGCAACATATGAGCACTTCTTCCAAGGTACTGGTCCAGGCGATGGAACGCGTCTCGGCAGTGGTGGAAGAGAACAGTGCTGCCGCTGAAGAGATGGCGGCCGGCTCCAATGAGGTCTCCCAAGCCGTTGACAACATCGCTCGGGTGAGCCAGGAGAACAGCGCCGCTGTGGAAGAAGTCAGTTCCTCGATAGAAAAGATGGGGACTCAGGTCCAAGAGGTAAGCATCTCGGCTCAAACCCTCAATGAGATGGCCCAAGGCCTGAAAGAAACAGCGACCCATTTTAAACTCAATACTAAAGAGACGGATGAATCAGTTCGCGCCGCGTTTGTTCAAGATAAAGACGTGATAGTCGAGTCGCTGCTGGTCAATGGCAACGGCTTTTACACATATTGATACCGGGTTAAATACACCACCTGTTAAGTTTTCACTTATTAGTATGATGGTTACGGATAGCCGTCGTAACCATCATACCTTACACATTTTGCCCTCCATAACCTCCACTAACCATAGATATATCAGCATTTGCATTATAACCAGCCCCACTCCCCAACCTTAATCGACCTAGACAGCTATGTTAGTCATTGCCCAATCTTTACGTACCTTTTATGGTCTAACTCCTCCATTATCCGATAACTATCTATAGGTCTGCATCTTTTGATCAAGTGTTACTATTGATATACTTGGGGGGATTTTAACTTGAACATTTTCAAAAACTTACCTGTGGGAACAAAAATCTTAGCTGGAAATTTCATTGCTCTAGCGCTGATGGTCTTAGTTGGGGGGGTCGCCATCGTCCGACTCAATACGATTGAAAACACAGTTTCCGATTTGGCCGATAACCTGGCTGTTGACCAGCACTTGGCTGACCAGATAGAGTCTAAAATATTGCTGGTCCGTTTTTACGCCAACAAATACATTCGTGACCAAAAGCCCAAAGACACGACCCAGTACCAAGAAGCGCTGACTGGCTTTGAAACGCTCTTGACTGAAGCCGATACAAAAATCACTAAACCCGAACGAGTTGAAATGCTGCGCCAGATTGAAACCGGCGCCCAAATCTACAAAACTACCTTTGCCGAAGTCATGCAATTGATTACTGACCGCGATCAAACTGTTAGCACCATCTTAGATGTTGAGGGGCCACTGGCTCAAAAAAAGTTAGATCAATTGGCCCAAGCAGCTTTTGACAAAAACGATTTCGCAGTCGTTTACCATACCTTGAAAGCTAGCGAAGCGCTGCAACTGATGCGATTTAGTGCCTTCCGCTATCTCGAGCACGGGAACGAGATCTGGTTCGGGACGTTCGAAGAGCATTATGGTGAAGCAAAGGCAGCTATCGACTCCTTGGAGGTTAATATACAAGACGCTGACTGGCTCGAACTGATGAATGAATCGGTAGCAGGGATTGATCGCTATGCTGAGGGTTTTGCTACCCTGCATAATGATTACTCTCGGCAGAACGAACTAATCGAAACTCAAATGAATGTAGTCGGACCGCAAATTCGCCAAACTGCTTCAGATATATCGGCCAGTGTGCAAGCCGATTTTCAAGCCCAAAATATGGCGACAACGGGTCTGGTGGTTCAAAGTAGGATCATCTTAAGCATTATTATGGGTGTGGCCGTTGTGTTGGTCACGGTCATAGCCCTCTTCTTGGTCCGTACCATTGCCAGGACGGTAAATATCGTAACTAGCGCCGCGGTCGGTATTGCAGAAGGCGATTTGGAGCAGTGGGTGGAAGTCGATAGCCATGATGAGCTAGGTAGGATGGCGGCCGCTTTCCAACAGATGATTGCTCATTTGAAATATATGGCCTCGGCTACCGACCGGCTTGCTCAAGGAGACCTGACCGCCGACATCGAACCGAAATCGGAGCGAGATGTATTGGGTAATGCCCTGGCTAGAATGATCACCCACCTGCGCCAGTTGGTTGGGCAGATGACTGAGAACGCCACGAACGTCGCCAGATCCTCTACTCAATTGACGGCCACCGCCGAGCAGACCGGCCAGGCTACCAGCCAGATTAGAGTTACTATGCATCAACTGGCTTCCGCCGCGCAGCAGCAATCTGCCTCAGCTCTACAAACTAAAGCTTCAATTGACCAGATTGCCCGCGCCATTGACGGCGTAGCTCACGGCGCTCAAGAACAGGCGGCGGCTGTGGCTGAATCAGCCAGCATCACTAATCAGATTAGCCTAGGTATCCAGCAAATAGCCGCCAACGCCCAAGCCGGTGCCAACGGCGCCTCAAATGCTGCCGAGACCGCTCGTCGCGGAGCCAGCATTGTTGATGATACCATTCAGGGGATGGAGACCATTAAGACTAAAGTGGGACTTTCGGCGCAAAGGGTACAGGAAATGGGCCAACGGTCTCAACAAATTGGGGCTATTGTGGCCACCATTGAAGAGATCTCCGCGCAAACCAACTTGCTCGCCCTGAATGCCGCTATCGAAGCAGCTCGGGCCGGGGAACATGGTAAAGGCTTTGCGGTAGTGGCCGATGAAGTCCGCAAACTGGCAGAGAAGTCCACCACCGCGACCGGCGAGATTGCTGATATTATCCAGACTATTCAGCTAGCAGTTACAGAGGCTGTCACGGCTATGGAGGATGGCGCCGCCGAGGTGGAAAGCGGGGTCGGTCGAGCCAATGAGGCCGGCCAAGCTCTGGCGGGTATCCTGAAAGCTGTGGAAGCCGTGGATGACCAGGTCAAAGAGATTTCCTTGGCCGCGCAACACATGAGCACTTCTTCTAAGGTATTGGTCCAGACGATGGAGCGCGTCTCGGCGGTAGTGGAACAGAACAGCGCCGCCACTGAAGAGATGGCCGCCAGTTCCAATGATGTTTCTCAAACTGTGGACAACATCGCCCGGGTAAGCCAAGAGAACAGTGTCGCTGTGGAAGAGGTGAGTTTCTCAGTGGAGAAGATGGGTTCTCAGGTACAGGAGGTCAGCATCTCTGCCCAAACCCTCAATGAGATGGCCCAAAGCCTAAAAGAAGCAATCGCTCAGTTTAAACTGAAAAAAGTAGACGTTAGTACAGGGGTTCTGCCCCGTTCCGACACTTTCCAACCCAAAGAAGTGGAGCGTAAGCCAATCTTAGTCAACGGCAACGGCTACCATCATACCCACTGAGATGTTTCCCATCGGCTGAAAAGGCAGGTTCGTTATCAATTGGTGGTTTTTGATGTGATTTTTATGGTTTACTCCTACGATTATCTGATTAATTCTATACCGTCTTGGGGATGTTAAACAGTTATTACTAACCAAAATTTTGGGGACTTTAATATGAACATTTTCAAAAACTTCTCTATCGGAACAAAAATCTTAGTCGGAAATTTTATCGCACTGGCCCTGATGATCCTGATCGGTGGGGTAGCCATGGTCCGACTCCATACGATTGAGGGTACGGTTTCTGATTTGGCCGATAATCTGGCTGTTGACCAGCATTTGGCCGATCAGATAGAGTCTAAGATATTGCAAGTCCGTTTTTACGCCAACAAATATATCCGTGACCAAAAATCCGAAGAGTTGACCCAGTATCAGGAAGCACTGACTGACTTTGAAACGCTCTTATCTGAAGCCGATACAAAAATTACCGATCCGCAACGGGTTGAAATGCTAGGTCAGGTTAAAACCGGCGCCCAATCCTACAAATCCACCTTTATTGAAATCACTGAGCTGATTGATGACCGCAATCAAACCATTAGCTCTATCCTGGATATTCAGGGGCCGCTGGCTCAGCAAAAGTTAAACCAATTGGCGCAAGCGGCGTTTGATAACAACGATTTCGAAATTGCTTACCATGCTTTACAAGTTAACGAAGCGCTGGAACTGATGCGATTCGACGCCTTTCGCTATCTTGAACACGGGGATGAGAGCTGGATTGATAAGTTCGAGCAGGGTTATGCTGACGCAAAGGCGGGGGTCGCCTCCTTGGAGATTGATATACAGGATGCGGACTGGCGCAAATTGACGGACGAAGCGGCGGCGACGATTGATCAGTATGCTGAGGGCTTTGCTACCCTGCGCAGTGATTACGCTCGACAAAACGAATTGATCCACACCCAACTTGATGTCATCGGGCCGCAAATTCGCCAAACGGCTTCAAACATATCGACCAGTATTCAAGCCGATTTTCACACCAAAAACACAGCGACAAAGAGCTTGGTCATTCAAAGCATGACCATTTTAACTGTTATTATGGTTGTGGCTTTCGTTGTTGGTTTAGTCTTGGCTATGGTTATTACCAGAGGAATTACTCAACCCCTAAATCGGGTTATTAAGACAGCTAAGCAAGTGGCAAACGTCGATCTCCACCTTCTTGCTACGGAAATGAACGGCTTAGCTCAAGGAGATTTAACTCGGAAATTCTCCATTCAGTCCCAGCCCCTGACTGTTGACAGTGGAGACGAAGTGGGACTGTTAGGGCAAGTCTTCAACACGATTCTTACCCGTCTGCAAGCTACAGGAATGGCCTTTGATGAGATGACAGGCCATCTAAATCAGATGGTTCAAGATATTGTCAACGATGCGGCTCACCTGGATGTAGCCTCAACTCATTTGGCGTCAACCGTTGAGCATACTAGCCAAACTTCCAGCCAGATTACTATTACAATGCAGCAACTAGCCTTCGGAGCGCAACAGCAAGCTGAGTCAGCTTTACAAAATAAAACGTCGATTGATCAGATTGCCCGCGCCATTGATGGGGTGGCTCAAGGTGCTCAAGAACAGGCTATGGCTATAGGTAAGTCGGCTGACATTGCTCATCAGATTAGCTCTGCTGTTCAACAGGTTGCTGCTAATGCGCAGGCCGGAGCCAGCGGCGCTTTGAATGCTGCCCAGACCGCTCGCCACGGCTTCGACATCGTTGATGATACCATTCGAGGAATGCACAGTATCAAAACCAAAGTGGGTCTCTCAGCACAAAAAGTCCAGGAAATGGGTCAACGGTCTCAACAAATTGGGGCTATTATTGAAACCATCGACGACATTGCCTCACAAACTAACCTGCTTGCCCTCAACGCGGCCATCGAAGCGGCTCGGGCCGGAGAACACGGCAAGGGCTTCGCCGTTGTCGCCGATGAAGTCCGCAAGCTGGCGGAAAAGTCCACCAGTGCGACCGGCGAGATAGCGGATCTTATCCGGGCTATTCAGCAGACGGTGGCTGAAGCCGTGACGGCTATGGAGGATGGCGCCACCGAGGTCGAAAGCGGTGTCAGTCGAGCTAATGAGGCGGGTCAGGCCCTAGCGGACATTCTCAAAGCCGTGGAAGCAGTGGGTGATCAGGTTAACGAGATTTCCACGGCTGCGCACCAGATGAGCGCTTCTTCAAAGGAACTGGCCAATAACATGTTGTCGGTCTCCGCAGTAGTAGAAGAGAACAGTGCCGCTACTGAAGAGATGGCCGCCAGCTCCAATGAGGTCTCTCAAGTTGTGGACAACGTTGCCAATGTCAGCGAGGAAAACAGTGCTGCTGTAGAACAGGTTAGCGGCTCAGTGGAAGAGATTGGCGAACAGATGCAGTCAATTAACTCTTCCGCTCAAACACTTAGCGAAATGGCTCAAAACCTAAAGAAAGTTGTGGCTCGATTTAAACTGAATGACGTAGTATCTGATACAGAGGCATTGCCCCTTTATCAAGCTATCCAAGCCAAAGAAGTGAGAGGCGAACCAGCTTTCGTCAATGGGAATGGCTATCATTCTTATTAATATAGGTGTTAACGACAGACCAAGAAGTGATCTAAAAAGCTAGCCAGAGCCGGATTCGAGTAAATATTCCAAGTCGGCGCGTAAGTCATCCGGCTCAAAACCAAAGGGATAGGTTAGGATTAATTCGCCCTGGGGACTGAGCAGGTACAGCCGGGAGGTATGGCTGACTAAATAGCCTGCGGCCGAGTCAGTTACCTCCTCTTTCTCGGCAAACGCGCCGAATGCGCCCATGACGTCCTGGGTTTTTTCAAAATCATCGGTCAAGCCAATAAAATCCGAACCAAAGGCTTGAAGGTATCGAGCCAATACCTCCGGGGTATCTCGCTCCGGGTCGACAGAGATAAACACGACGTTGACCTGATCGGTATTATCTATTTGAGCTAAAGCCTGCTTGACGTCAGCCATCGTTAGCGGACACACGTCGGGGCAATAAGTATAGCCGAAATAGACCAACGTAAGACTGCCGGCAGTGTCGCTGAGGTGGAACGGTTCGCCCGTGGTGCTCATCAGCTCAAAATTCGGCAGCGACAGTGGTGGGTCTAACTGAGTGCCCTTAAATTCATAGCCCCCCATCAGCGATTGGCAGCCAACCCCAAGTATACTAACCATCATTAGAAATAACCCATAACGAATAAGGTGATCGATTTTTGGATGCAAGGTCGTTATCCTCAATGGCACAGCTTAATTTCTTGACCGGTTAAACCCCGCTTTTGATGCCGTCAGGTTAGCCGGTGCCCGTCGGAACTATACTGCTTGCCTCTAGAGTTGTCAACCCCAACAGCAAACCTTCGTTTGAGTCGTCTTCTCTTTTATGCTATGATACCATTTATTATTATCCTGACCAGAGCCTCAATTTGATCAACGCACAGGAGATTAACTATGCGAATTAATGACCGGCAGCTTGACCGGATCTTGGCCCAGGTACAAAAACCGGCCCGTTACATTGGCGGGGAATATAACAGCATTGCCAAAGATTGGGCCAACCCCCACATACTGACTAAAGTGGCGCTGGTGTTTCCCGATGTGTACGATTTGGGCATGAGTAATTTGGGCTTAGCAATTCTATACGATTTACTCAACAAACGAGCCGATAGCCTGGCCGAACGGGCGTATATCCCTTGGCCGGATATGGCTGTCCAAATGCGGGCGATTCAGATGCCGCTGTACGCGCTGGAAAGCCGCCGGGAACTGCGCGATTTTGATCTCATCGGGGTCAGTTTGCCCTACGAGCAGCTTTATACCAATGTTCTGACGATGCTCGATCTGGCGCAGATGCCGCTACGCAGCCTCGACCGCGATGCCACCTATCCGCTGGTCTGCGCCGGCGGCAATGCCGTTTTTAACCCCGAACCGATGGCCGACTTTTTCGATTTCTTTGTGATGGGTGAGGGCGAAGATGTCATCATCGAAGTTATGCTGGCAATGCGTGAGGTCGAACACGCTGATCGCGACACCCAACTGCGCCGGCTGGCTAAAATTCCCGGCGTGTATGTGCCACGATTTTATAGCTTTACCTACTATGAGTCGGATGGTACGATTTCTAATGTAGAGCCGCTGGACGAAGCAGCCGAAAGTCACATTGTCAAGCGCATCACGCCGCTGATGCCGCCGCCGGTCACCCGTTTCATCGTGCCATTTGTCGATGTGGTCTTCAACCGGGCCTCAATTGAAATTCAGCGCGGCTGTACCCGGGGCTGCCGTTTCTGCCAGGCTGGCATGGTCTTTCGGCCGGTACGGGAGCGCTCGGTGGCCGAGTTGATCGACACCGTCGATAAGATCGTGGCCCATACCGGCCACGAAGAGATCGGGTTGTTGTCGCTCAGCAGCAGCGATTATACCCAAATCGGGCCGCTGGTTAAAGCAATTTCTGAAACGTACGGCGAGCAGGCGCTCAGTATCTCACTGCCTAGCCTGCGTATCGAGTCGTTTTCAGCCGATCTATTAGAGATGTTGGAAGGCACACGTAAGGCCAGCTTTACCTTTGCTCCGGAAGCAGCCACCGACCGTATGCGCCAGGTGATCAACAAATACATCAGCACCGAAGACCTGCTTCAGACAGCCGATGACGTTTTTAGCCGGGGCTGGCGCCTGATCAAGCTCTATTTTATGATCGGCCAGCCGACAGAAACTGATGAGGATGTAATTGCCATTGCCAAGCTGGCTAAGCGGGTGCTGGAGATTGGCCGGAAGTATCACGGCAACCGAGCCAAGGTCCGGGTGGGCGTTAGCACCTTTGTACCCAAGCCGCACACCCCGTTTCAGTGGGCCGAACTGGCCGATTTGGATGATATCCGCCGTAAGCAGGCTTTAATGCGCCAGGAATTTGGCCGAGCAGGCGGCATTATCTTCAACTGGAACGAACCCGAGGAGACGTTGATGGAAGCGTTTCTATCGCGTGGAGATCGACGTTTGGGACCGGTCATTCAGTCGGCTTGGGAGAAAGGGGCCAAGTTCGATGCCTGGAAAGAGTGGCATCGGCCGGCGGCCTGGCTTGAGGCCTTTGCCGAGCACGGCCTTGATCCGGCCTGGTATGCCCATCGTACCCGTCCGGCCGACGAGATTTTTCCGTGGGATCATATCAACGCGGGGGTCGAGAAACGGTGGCTGCTACTGGATTGGTATGCCGCCGAAAAAGGCGAAACCAAGGTGGACTGTCGCGAGCATTGCTATCACTGCGGTATCTTGACCGCTTTCAAAGGACTGCGAGCCAACACCCCTCCTGCCGCCTGGGAATGCCCATCCATTCGTAACCCGCGCTGGCAAAAGTTAGCCGACGAAGGTCAGATAATCGGCTTGACCGAGGTGGTTAAGACGAATATGTTGAAAAGTAGCGTGCCGGAAAAGTAAGCAACCTCTTATGAAGGCGCATCAAAAAAGGCGAATGATGAAAGTCAATTCGCCTTTTTTGATGGATCGAGATAGGAGTAAAAACCTATCTTATTTGGCTCGAAGACAAAGTGCGAGTGCCATATCTAATTTTTTTACGACCTTCTTCCGACAACGTTTGAGTGCGGGTCAGTTGGCCTGCTTCCAGCAAAGCCGCTCGGGAAAGTTCCACTTCGCCCAGATCGAGTAGCCGGGTGGCAATAATTTCCAGACGTTGGGTGGCTTTTTTAACCTGACCGGCCGTTAAATCGAATTGGACTTTTTCCTGCATTTTATAGACAGCTAAGGTTTTCAAAGCATCGGTTACGGGGGAGGGGATGCCGATTGCCTCGGGTGTGTCTTTTAGGTGAACAGTCAATTCTACCCAGTCCCAGGGCCGATGGCTAGAATGGCCGGGCACATCGCCTTCAACGGTTAGCCGTAGCAAACGATGCCGCCCTAGACCTAATTTCTGAATACGAAACTCCAGCAATATACTTTTCTCTTGCTTGGTGCTTAAAGCGCCCATCATAACCGTAGCCGTATGGATGTCCAACCGGGTAATCTGGGGTTTAATTTGATAAACCTCGTGCAGCCGGACGCAGTTAGTGGGATTAACCGTCATTTTTAAACGGCGGGCCACCACTGATTCAAGGCTGCGCAAGGTTTGATCGAAGATATTTTGAACTTTCTCCGGCGAGTCGATGTAAATAGACGTACCATCAGATGCGGCCGCCATTTGGTCGAGCAGATCTTCATTCCAATCTGTGCCGATGCCAATAGTGCTAAGATTAATTTGGTTGGCTCCAGCCCAGCGAGCATGTTCCAAACACCCTTTTTCATCGCCATAAGTGCGGCCGTCGGTCAGGAGAATGAGGTGATTAACCGAAGTTTTACTCCAGTAGCGTTTGAGTTCCTCCAGACCGGCGGTTAAGCCCGCCAACATTTCGGTGGCACCGTTGGGCTGGATAGTACTGACAATCGATTTAGCCATAGCTTTGTCGATATTGCGCTGGCTTGGAAGTAAAACCTGGGCGCGGTCGCTAAAGGTAACCAAACTCAATGAGTCTTCGGGCTGGAGGGCATCGATGATGTGGCGGATGGCCTCTTTGACTTGCTGCAAACGACGACCTTGCATGGAAGTGCTGCGGTCAATGACCAGGGATAGGTTGATGGGTAGTCGGGCGGTTGGGAGGTCGGTGGCTGGCATGATATCCAACAACACATAAAACGCCTGTTCCGTATCGAGGGGGCGGAGTGTTTTTTCGCTAGTAACAACCTGTAGGCTGAGCGCCGATGAGCGATCAAGCCCTTGTTGCGAGCGCCAGTGAAGGTGCTCTCGCCGTTTAAGAGGGTCGCTTAATGTTTCGTAAGCTTCTTGAATTTCTGTAAACTTCTCAGTTGCATCAAGGTTAGAATTAACATCGGGGTGATAGGTACGGGCCAACTGTCGATAACGCTGCCGAATGTCTTGATCGGTGGCGGTTTGGGCAACACCTAAGATAGCGTAGTAATCTTTATAAGTCGGCATATAGACCTGTTTCTGGTACTAATTGAAAAAAGTTTTTATGAGATAATTATATCTTAGGATATCATTTGTTTATATGCAGATTGAATAATAATTACATATTTATTTTTAACGTGAACGGTTAATCGATGACAACCCCCGGTTTGACCACCCCAATAAATGGCAATTCTCTAAATTTCTGATCGACATCCAGGCCATAACCAAAAACAAATTTATCAGGGATATTGAAACCCACATAGTCCACGTCAATATCCACTTCTCGCCGCTCGGCCTTATCCAACAAGGTGCAAATTTTCAAGCTGGTCGGCCCTCGAGTAGCCAAGTTGCGCGTGATGTAACTCAGCGTATGGCCGCTGTCAACAATATCTTCCACAATTAGGATATCGCGACCGGCAATCGGTTGGTCCAGATCTTTTACAATGCGAACCACCCCGGTGGAGCGCCTAACCCCTTTGCCGTAACTGGATACCGCTAGAAAATCAATTTCGTGGGGAATGGTCATCTGGCGCATGAGATCGGTCAGAAACATGACTCCCCCTTTTAAGATACAGATCAATAACAAATCCCGACCACGATAATCGTCCGAAATCTGACGGCCCAATTCCTTGATACGGGCGCTTAGCGTTTCTTCATCGATCAGTTTTTCCTGCAAATACTTCTCCCAGGCGAAAGTCATGATATTCCTCTGAAATCTATTTGATATGTGGCTAAAGTAAAATTCTAAAAATTAAGGGTAGATGACCGCAGCGAATAATATCACCGCTCTTTAAAGTAAACGGGCTTTGTGGTTTCAATCGCATGTCATTGACATAGGTGCCGTTAAGGCTGCCCAAATCTTCAAGCTGCCAGTAACTATCCCGGCGAAGTAAACGGGCGTGCTTGCGGGATACGCCCGCCGTCGCTGCCCCGTAAGGCCCTAGATCGATATCGGCTTGAATATTGCCATGCGTTCGGCCAATAATGACTTCAGCCGCATCTGAAGGGACATCGAGGGTCACATTTCGTTCGGCTATCACAATTTGGACCGATTGAATGACGACAGGCTCCGGTTCGTCTGCATAGGACAACGGTAAATCGGCGATGAAAGGCGATAGCTCTTGGGTGCCAAAGATTTTGCCTTTAGGTAGGGTGGAAGAACCTATCACGCCTTTTAAGTCCATAACCATCGCCTGCATATCCGGATAGCGATCCTCAGGCGCTTTCTCCAACGCTTTGAGGATGACCCTTTCTAAGAGAGGCGGGCAGTCAGGGTTTAGTTCGATGGGCGACGGTGGCGGTTCAGCGATATGGGCGACCATCATTTGGTTCATGTTTTTGTAATCAAACGGGAGGCGACCGGTAATCATCTCAAACAAAATTACACCCAACGCATAAATGTCGGCTCTGTGATCGACCGATTCGCCGGAAGCCTGCTCCGGCGAAATATACTCCGGAGTACCGATAATCACCCCGCTATCGGTCAGTTGCTCTTCTGAACTCTTGACTTTGACCAGGCCGAAATCGGCCAGAAGGGGCCAATCAGCGGTGGGCATCAAAATATTGGTGGGTTTAACGTCGCGGTGGATAACGCCATGTTGGTGAGCGTAATGTAAGGCATCGCCAATAGCTATTGTTAAAGCCACCGCTTTAACCCAATCCATCGGCTGGCCGGTGAGCAGATCTTTGAGCGTGCCTCGTTCCACAAATTCCATAACGATGAAAGCATAACCGGCTTCTTCGCCGTAATCGTAGATGGCCAAAATATTGCGGTAGCGTAGCTGAGCCACCGCTTTGGCTTCACGTTGAAATCGAGGCAGTAAATCGCTGTAGCGGGCATGCATCACCTTGACGGCAACCCACCGGTTCAAACTGGGTTGAAAGGCTTTGTAAACCGTGGCCATGCCGCCTTCGCCCACCACTTCTTTTAACTGATATTCACTAATTGTTTTGCCCAACAGATCTGACATAATGAATAATAGCGTTTATTGGCCTGTAATAAGTGCATTCGGTCTCAAACCAAAGTATAGCACCGGGCCGGATGGGAGGCAAGCGCATTTTAACAATTCAATGTTATAAAGTTCTAACCTTTGACAAACTCGATTACTTCGTCTATTCTAATTAACGGTAACTTATTTACCTCACGGCCAAAAACCATCTCAACCTGACATTTTTCTCCGATTTCATTATAAATTTCGTATCAACTTACCACCAGCCATGAGCTCAGGGAAAATCCCCATTCATGACGCGATTACGCTGGATTAGCTTAGTTATAATCCTAATAACGACGTTAGCGTGCCGCCTTGGTTTTCAAAATCCGTTCGGACCAGACTCGAACCGAGGTATTGGAGTCAATTCTGTTGGCCAGGAAGATGAACTCGTTCAACGATTCATTGTCGTGACGCCGCTGGCAACGTTAACGCCAACCCTGATCGCCGGTTCGTCACCGGGAACAGTCGGGGGATCAGAGGTATCGGTGCTGCCGTTAACACCCGGGTCTTCGTCCGGCGAGTCGAACAACCCCGGCCATGAGGCGGGTGACGAAGACACCTCCATTTCGCCCGGTCAAGCGCAAGCGACGCCCGAACCAGGGGTAACGCTGGTTGCCCCAACCGTTGGAGCGACAGGCACCGGACAACCCACACCGGTTGTGACACTGGTTCCTACAGTTGCGACGCCGATCCAATCGACTGTGACCATTGTCCCCGAACCATCCGTTGTCCCAACCACTGCCCCAACAGCCATCGCCACAACGATCCCCACATCGCCGACAGCTTCAAACAATGACGGCGGTGATAATAACGACGGCGGCAATAATAATGATGACGGTGATGATCCAACCCCGCCACCGACTACAAAACCCACAACTAATCCATCGCCCACTACAGTGCCAACAGATGGGCCAGCACCCACTGCAAAGCCCACAGACGACCCCACCACAACCCCGCTTACAGTAAACACATTAACCGATACCGATGATGGCGTGTGTAACCTGACCCATTGCAGTCTCCGTGAGGCCATTAAGGCCGCCAATGCCGACCCTGATCGATCAATAATCAATTTTAGCGTGACCGGAACAATCAATCTTACTTCGGCTCTGCCGCTGCTCACAACAGAACTATTCATCAACGGCCCCGGAGCGACCAGTTTGATCATTCGGCGGGAGAGTGGGGGAACATACCGTATCTTTACAGTGCGAAGCAGCCAGCCGGTTAACATCTCCGGGGTAACGCTAACCAACGGCTTCACTCTGGAGGGGGGTGGTATTTTTAATGACAACACCTCGCTTATATTAACCAACTGTACTATCAGCGGCAACATTGCTTTCGACGCCAACGGCATACCGAAAGGCGGGGGCATTTACAACAATAGCGGTGTGCTGACCATCAACACCTGTACGGTAATCGGCAATCAAGCCATCGGACCTGTTTTACCCGGCCCCGGTCAAGGCGGCGGTATATTTAACGCCGGCGGAAGCATCACTCTTAATACCAGCACCAGCGTTATTTCCAACAGTTCGGCCTCGGCTGGCGGCGGTATTTTTAATACGACCGGAGCTACGCTGCAAGTGAACAATAGTTTAGTATCCAACAACTCGAACTTCGGCAGCGGCGGCGGAATTACCAACGGTGGGAGCTTAAACCTGAACAACAGCCGCATCACCGGGAACTCGGCCGGCGACGGTGCCGGCGGCGGTATCTCAAATCTGCCTTCCGGCACGGCCTCGCTTATTAATAATAGCCAGGTTGATAACAATACAGCGTACATTATCGGCGGCGGTATCGCCAATGACGGCACACTGGCTCTGACAAACAGCGCCATTCGTAATAACGTCTCTCAGGGCGGATCCCTGGGCCTGGGTGGAGCCGGAATTTCAAATAGTGGGACGTTGACGGTTAACAACGGTATTATTAGCGGGAATATTGCTCAGGACGGCAATGGGGGTGGCATCGCCAACTTTGGCAGCATAAGCCTAACCGATACGACCATCGACAACAACCTGGCTCAATTTACTACTTCCGGCGGATCCGGAGGGGGTATTTTTAACACAAGCACCAGTGTATTACAATTTAGCGGCAATACGATCAGTAATAATATCGCCAATGGGCCGGGCGGCGGCATCTGGAATAATGGGACTATAACGCTGAATGGCGACACCATTTCGAATAATCTATCGAGCGGCGCTAACGGCAGTGGTGGGCCAACCACACCACCGTTTATCGGTGGGGCGGCCGGCCGCTATAGCAGCCTGGGAGGCGGCATCTACAGCCAGGGCAGTCTAACTATAATCGGGGCCGTTTTCACCGGTAATAGAGCGCAGGGGGGCAACGGTGGTTCAAATACCAGCTTTGGCAGCGGCGGCGGCGGCGGCGGCGACG
>JAGRCC010000377.1 GCA_020433785.1 Anaerolineae bacterium | reverse complement strand
GTAAGGCGCGAATGTAGGCCACAATAGCCCAGCGATCGGCCGGCTTTACCCGTGAGGCATAGCTGTACATTACCCCAAAGCCATTGCTCATGACATCGTAGAAATAGCCATCGGGTTGATTGCGTACCTGCTCCGAGTGAAACGAATTAGGCTGTTTAAGACCGCGTTGAACAATCATCCCTTGACCATCGCCCACCCGGCCGTGGCACGGCGAGCAGTAGATATTGAACCGCTGTTGACCGCGCAACAACACATCGCGGTTGACTTCAATGGGAATGGTCTGAATAAACTCATCATTCTGCCGGCCCGTATAAAATGGCTCATTGGATCTAATATCAAACCATTCCCCTCTGGGAACTGTATTGGCAGGAGGAGCTTGCGAGGCCCGACCATTGCCAAACAAGGAGCTGGCTTCCAGGGGTTCGAACTTGGCTTGATCTCGCATATGTCGACCGGGAACAATATCACAGCCCGAGGTCAGCAGAGCGAAAAAGATCAGCAACGTTATTCCAAACAAGCTTTTATTTACAATTTTTGACATTAACCGTCTACCTTAAGTTCATTTGTTCGCACTAACCATCAACGACCGGCAACCGCACTGACAGGAGACGTTAGTCATAGACGTTTTCATCATCCTGCTCAACTTCGTAAACCCCATCCGGCTCCAGACTTTCCAAAAAGTCGCGGGTCTTAGCCATATCAAATTTAGGATCTGACTTCATAATACATAAGAAAAACTTATCATTCGAAGCCAGTTCAAACCGGGGAACATTGAACACCGGATGGTACGGCTGCGGCAGCTTGTTCAGCAGCGTCATGCCGATAAAGCCAATCACCCCGGCGCTAAGAATGGTGGTTTCAAACGTAACGACCATAAAGGCAGGCCAGGTATTAACCGGGCGACCGGCAATATTGATCGGATAGGCAATAACCGATACCCAATATTGGAGCAGAAATCCACCAATGCCACCCATAATTGCCGCCGCCAAGACAATAAACGGCACCCAATTCCATTTAATGCCTAAGGCCTCCGGCAGCCCGTGGATAGGAAAAGGCGCATAGGCATCCATTTTCCGATAGCCGGCCTCGTAAGCCCGGCGAGATTTTTCAACCAATTCGTCGGGGTCGCTAAATTCAGCCATTAGCCCAAAAATCAGCGGACCTTCACTTGTTGCTGTACTCATTCAAACTCTCCTCCAGCGCTAGTGGCCGTGCTCTGTATTGTGGATCAATTCTTGCATTTCAAAGACGGAGATCATCGGCAGGGTGCGGACAAACAGGAAAAGAAGCACCAGGAACACCCCGATCGAGCCAATCAGTAGCGACCAGTCCCACGGGGTAGCGATAAAGTATGCCCACGAAGACGGTAAGAAATCGGCAGTCAAGCTGATGATGACAATCATGAACCGCTCTAACCACATCCCGGTATTGATAATCAGCGACAAAATGAACATCATCGTCAGATTGGTTCGCACCGACTTAAACCAGAGGAGTTGAGGCGCCACCAGGTTACAAAAGACCAACCCGAAAACGAAGGGCGCGTAAGGGCCGGTAAAGCGATTGACTAACAGAAAGAGTTCAAATTGGCTGCCGCCGTACCACCCGGTAAAGGCTTCAGTGATATAGCCATAAGCCACAATCAGCCCGGTCGTGAGCAGCACTTTACCCATAACATCGAAGTGCCGTAGGGTGATCATGTCCTCGATGTGATACATCTTTCGAATAGGCACCAATAGCGTAACTACCATCGCGAAACCGGAGAAAACGGCCCCGGCCACAAAATAGGGCGGAAATACGGTCGTGTGCCAGCCGGGTAACTGCGAAATGGCGAAGTCGAAACTAACCACGGTGTGAACCGACACCACCAGCGGAGTAGCAATGGCGGCCAGTAACAGGTACAGAGCCTGATGATGGTGCCAATGCCGGGCCGAACCGCGCCAGCCCATCGCTAACAGACCATAGACCATTTTTAACATCGGGTGTTTGGCGCGATCACGCATCCCGGCTAAATCGGGGATAAGACCGGTGAACCAGAAGACGGCAGAAATGGTTCCGTAAGTCGATACCGCAAAAACGTCCCAGGCCAAGGCACTCCGAAACTGAGGCCACAAGCCAAACGTGTTGGGATAAGGCAGCAGCCAGAAGAACAGCCAGGGGCGCCCCAGGTGTAGAATGGGGTACAACCCGGCGCAGACCACCGCAAAGAGGGTCATGGCCTCGGCAAAGCGGTTAATCGAAGTTCGCCAATCCTGCCGGAGCAGAAACAAAATGGCCGAAATCAGCGTACCGGCGTGACCGATCCCGATCCACCACACAAACGTTACAATGGCAAAACCCCAGCCAACTGGAATGTTAATCCCCCAGATGCCGACGCCATAGGTAAACAGATAGCCGACCGAAATCAGATACATCATCAGCAATATAGAGCCGGTTCCAAAAGCAATAAACCAACCCAGTGGCGTTCTAATATCAAGAACAATATTGCTGATTTTTTCGCCGACAGACCGGTAATTATGACCGGGTTCTAATACGGGCAGGTGGTCGGTGGCGATAGGTTTTTCAGTTTGTCCTAGCTGCATAGATTTACTCCTTGACAGGACCAAAGGTAAATTTTAATCAACATTCCGTTATTATCCATGACCATCTTCTTCGTGCGGGTTAGGATCTTCCAACGCGGGATTGGGATTTCTAAATTTGGCCAGATAAGACGTGCGGGGCCGCGTTCCCAATTCCGTTAAGACGCCATAATTGTGAGGCTGGGCTTTCATCTTCGACACTTCGCTGTCAGGATCGTTCGTGTCGCCAAAATAAATGGCTTTGGTGGGGCAAACCGCCTGGCAGGCTGATACAACCTCGCCATCCTGAATGCGCCGATTTTCAATTTTGGCTTGGATGCGCGCGCCGCTGATGCGTTGGATACAGTAGGTACACTTCTCCATTACGCCACGAACCCGTACGGTCACATCAGGGTTACGCTGCCCTTTCAGACTTTCGGTAGTCATATCATTAAAATCAAGGAAGTTATACCGGCGGACTTTATAAGGGCAGTTATTTGAACAGTAGCGGGTGCCAACACAACGGTTGTAAACCATTATGTTCAACCCCTCAGCATCGTGCAGGGTAGCGCCCACCGGGCACACCAACTCGCACGGCGCTTGTTCGCAGTGCTGGCACAGCATCGGCTGGTTGAGGGCCTGCGGGTTATCCAGTTCGCCTTCAAAGTAGCTATCGATCCGCATCCACTGCATTTCCCGGCCTACCAACACCTGTCCTTTGCCAACCACCGGAATATTATTCTCCGCCTGACAGGCCACCACGCAGGCATTACAACCGTTGCAGGCATTCAGATCAACCACCATCCCCCAGGCATAGGAGTTATATTCCCAACCCGGCATTAGCGATAAGTTCTCGTCAAAGGGGCCGTGTTCAGCCATATGCTCAACGAACTCCGGCTCTTCGCGGAAACGTTCGATGGTGCCGGTTCGGACCAGATGACGACCTTCCATATTATAGTGCATCTGGGTAGAGGCCAGCTTGTAACCCCGCCCGACTTGATTTAACTGCACGCCCGACTCAAACCAGCGAGCATCAGAATTCTGCAAGCTGTAGGCGCTAAAACCGATACCGCTACCAACACGACCGGCCAGGGTCCGCCCATAGCCCAGTGTCGTCACGACCGTATCATTCGCTTGGCCTGGAAAAACCCAAATCGGCGCTTGAACCGACCGGCCGCGATAGGTTAGCTCGACCAGGTCGCCGTTAGTCAAATTAAGTCGTTCCGCCGTGGCCGGACTGATCGCCGCCACATTTTCCCAAGTCAGTTTGGAAACGGGCTTAGGCAACTCTTGCAGCCAACCATTGTTGGCAAACTGCCCATCCCAAATGGTGGGATCAGGTCTAAAATTAATTTCCAAACCACTACTTTCAACCGGAGCCACGGCGTTGATCTCGGCCGTTGAGACGCTGACCGTCTTGGTATCCGGGGCCGAATCGGGCAGAAAACCATCATGCAGCGACTGCTCCCAGAACTTATCAAAATCAGGATTTGAAAGCTCCTCTGACCAATAGTCACGAACCAGGTCATAATCGCTCGACTCAGATTGGCCGATCATGGCCGCTACAAACTGGTGGGGCGATTTACTACTATACAGCGGATTAACCAACGGTTGGGTCAGTGTGACTGTGCCGTCGTAAGCGCGGGCATCAAACCAGCTTTCCAGATAGTGAGACAGCGGAATATTCCATTCACATAGGGCTGCGGTTTCATCGATATACAGCCCAATTCTGGCCCGGAACGGGACCCGGCGAATACTTTCGGCAAAACGGGTATCGGCTGGCGCGTTATAAACCGGGTTGGCCCCCATAATAATTAGCACCTCAACCCGGTCATTGGCCATATCATCGGCCAGGGCCCGCAGCGTTTCCGTCTGATTGATTGAGTTGCCTTCCAATGGTTCGGTGTAAACCACCGTCTGCCCCACATTCCCCAGCGCGTCGTTCATAGCGTGAGCGAGGGCATGCACCACCGGAGCTTGATTTTCGCCAACGATGACGATACTTTGTCCGGCGTTAGCCTGTAAATCTTGGGCAATAGCGGTAATCCAGCCTTCCGGCACTGCGGTCAGGCTGTCAGCCGCCGGCGCTTCAACATCAACCCCTAATTCGGCAGCCAGCGCTCGGGCGAAGGCTTCAATTTGAGCCGACGACAGCGGCAGGCGATGATCGGCTAATGTGCCGGTAGCACTGGGAATGGTTTCAACGAGGTACAGCCGGTTCATGGCCGTGCTTTCTTCTTGCACCCGTCGTTTGTCGGTAAAATCACGCGCGTACCGCACGTTGCCCGGCCCAAACTGGGTAAAGTTGGCATCAAGCGAAACCACGACTTCGGCCTGGTCAAACTGATAAACCGTGTTTACGTCTTCCCCAAAGGCCATAATGGCCCCTTCTCTGGCATTATCGCGGTTGATGGGATCATATTGAATCCAGCGGGCCTGAGGAAATTCGCTGAGAACCTCTTGGAACAGGCTAAGCAATGACGGCGAGGTGACGGTCTCGCTTAAGATTCGCAGCCCGGCGCCGCCGCTCGCTCGCTGACCATCGAGTTCCCGGCGTAGAGTTTCAACAAACGCGCTCCAGGTAGTTAACAGCCCGCCCTGGCTAATAATCTGAGCCCGGTCCGGATCGTACAAATTCAAGACCGACGCCTGAGCTATCGCATCGGTGGCTCCCAGACTGGCCGGGTGGTCGGGGTTGCCTTCAACTTTTGTGGGGCGGCCCATGTGGCTTTCGCCCAACAGGGCCATTGCAACCCCGCCCAGGGGCATTGCCGTAGCATAAAATATTGGTTGGCCCGGTACAATCTCTTCAGGAGCGCGGACGTAGGGCACGATTTTCTCCGCAGGGGTGGGCGAACAGGCGGCTAGACCACCCAAGGCAAATGAGGCCCCCATCAGCTTTAAAAAATTACGGCGGGTGACCGGGTTCAGCCACTGATCGGCGCCTTGAGGAAACTCATGGTGCAGGAAATCCTGAAACTCATCGGTTTCAGCTATCTCTTCCAGGCTGCGCCAATATTTTTTACCTTGGGTTCCTTCTAAACGTTTACGGATTGATGGAATGTCAAAGTTTTTTCTCATTCTCTCCTACCGGTGGCAAATTGAGCAGTTATCTAAACGACCAACTTCAATGCCATATTCAGCCACCAGAGCGTGGCCTTCAACTAGCTGGTCAAAATCGGCGGGTAAGGTTTCGGCATACCCCATAGTAAATACTTCATCAACAGGTCTAACGTACTTAGCCGGATCACGATGGCACTCCAAACACCATTCCATTTGCAGCGTGTTTACCTTCCAAGGGATAGGCATATTATCAACGCGCCCGTGGCAGGTTTCACAGCCAACCCCTTTATTGACGTGGATGGAGTGATTAAAATAAACAAAATCTGACAAGTCATGCACTCGTTCCCATTCGAGCGATACATTATCTCGCCAACTGGCCCGTACCGGCTCAAGCAGAGGGGCTTCGGTCCAGACCTGCGAGTGGCAGGTCATACATGTTTCGGTCGGAGGAATATTTGGCGAGGACGCTATTTCGACCGTTGTGTGGCAGTAACGGCAATCGATGCCTAACTGCCGGACGTGGTGGAGATGGCTAAAGGGGACGGGTTGGGCCTCAGCAACATTCACGCCGGTCATCCAGCCTGACCTAACAAAGAAGATCATGCCCACACTTAAAACACCTAGCAGGACGATCAGCGCTCCAATTGATGCTTTGGCAATAACATTTGCACTTGGATGAAAGATTTGATTCATCTACGCACCTAACTTTACGAAATTTTTTTGCCGACAAACAGGCCTTAGCTAAAGATTTAGGCCATTGGGAGGATTTAAGGCACAAGCATAGAATATTTCTGCGTTCCAACGAGAAACAAAAATCACCCTCGGCGAAGAGGAGTTATGGTCTCACATGTTTCAAGTTGGGATGAACTAGCCTCAAGAGTAACCTAAGATGGCTTACTCTGTCTAGAATTTACTACCGGGGCTATAGTAAAATTCTAACCGCTAATCTGCCGAGTGTAGGTCAATCATATTTCAGTCAAACCCTGCAGAATTAGCTGGAAATCTATAAGGTTCTAAACGTTAGTGATGTTCTATTCTTAAACTTAATAGACTATGGCAAACGAACCTTACTTTGATTGTGAACGAAAGTACAATACATCAGTTCAAATTATTTAGCAAATCTTTAAGTTAATCGTAGTTACTGAATTTAGAACCTAATATTAATTTGTAACTTTGCCATCGGCGTTTAAATCTTATGCATTACCCTTAACTTTGTCAACTATTTAATCCCTTCATGCAAGTTAAGGCTAGAGAGGAAAGTAACGGCTCTATTGGGGTGACGCCGGCGATGAAAATCGCCCCGATATTTTCAGAAGAGATAAATCGAAGTATCTGCGGTGATGCTCAAACAAATAAAAAAGGCCCCGTCGTGGGACCTTTTTATCTTTTTGGTTAAGTTTTCTAAAATTGTATCTAATGAAAGAGAAGGGCTAGATCCTTCAACCGGGATGGCGATGCAACCCAGGCCGGCTGTCGGACGCGGCTGTTAAACTGCGGAACGGCGCACCAGGCTAATCAGGAACAACAGAACAATTGCACCAACTGTCGCAGTAATAAGCGAACCAATCATGCCTAAACCGACCCCAACACCCAAAGCGCTGAAGAGGAACCCACCAATGAAAGCGCCCACAATACCAACAACAATATTGCCCAGCAAACCAAATCCGTGGCCACGCATTACTTCGCCAGCGATCCATCCGGCTAATGCCCCAATAACGATCCACAGAATAATTGATACCAGATCCATTTTAAACTCTCCTTATTAAGTAAAATAAATAGTAAAACAAAATTTGTTTATCAACAGTATTGCCTCAAGGATATCAGATCTTTATCGAAGGCTGTACACCCCACCGGGCGAAAAGCCCCATTTTAATAGAGCTATTTTCCCCGTTCTTTAGAGTTATACTTATTTCTTCATTTGCCACTTTAGGGAGGATAATTAGGGGGAGCCGGCTATAGCTCAGATGGTAATTTACCGTTATCCATCCGGAGGCTTAGCCGACGCCAAATTAGCTATTATGGCCCGTGTAAGTTAACCCACATTAACCCCTAAAATTGCCCGGTATAGTATAGAAGTTAATGAACGATATTGGTATGATGAGACGTACTTAAATCAACCATAGTAGCGATTGATGATAATAAATGAAAAACGCTGTTATTTATACCCAAAATCTAACTAAACAGTTTGGCAGTGAAGTGGCTGTTAAAGATGTAACCTTCTCTATTCCTCAGGGAACGATCTTTGGCTTTATCGGCCCAAGCGGAAGCGGAAAAACGACAACAGTTCGCTTGCTAACCGGCCTCTACCGGCCCACCGATGGTCAAATCGCCGTTTTGGATGAGGCCCCCAGCGAATTTAGCCGCGCCACCCAAAGAAAAATTGGCTACATGCCACAATTATTTGTTCTTTACGATGATTTGAGCGTGTGGGAAAACTTAAATTTTGTTGCTTCATTATATGGAGTAGGGTTTGGTCGCGGTAAACGCTTAAAAGAAGTGCTGGATTTTGTTGAGTTGACTAACCACAAAAATAAGGTCGTGCGTAAGTTGTCCGGGGGGATGAAACGGCGGCTCAGCTTGGCGGCGACGTTGATCCACCACCCACGATTGCTCTTTCTGGACGAACCCACGGCCGGTATCGATCCGGTTTTACGCCGAAAATTTTGGGATCATTTCCAGTCTATCCGCGAGCAGGGCCAAACGTTGTTCATTACTACTCAGTATGTGGGTGAAGCCGCCTACTGCGATTACGTGGGGGTTTTGGCCGGCGGTCGGCTGTTGATGGTCGATACCCCTAAAAATCTGCGCCGCCGGGCCTATGGCGGCGACATCATCAAACTTCGCACCAGTGACTATGTACCGCCTCAGGTTGTAGCGGAGCTGCGCTTGCTCCCTTTTATTCAAGGAGATGTCACCCGGATTGGCCCTAATACGTTTCGCATTATTACGGATAATGCCAGCACGGTCATCCCGCTCTTAATAGATTGGGCCAAAGAACAGCAACTTAAGGTCGAGTCAATCGAGGAAGATTTGCCGCCATTCGATGACGTTTTTGTCGAGTTAGTCAAAGATGGAGGCAACCATGACTGAAATAACCCAATTTTTTATTCGTCTGACGGCCTTTTTAGGCCGCGAGATTTTTGCCGTCTTACGTCAGCCTATGTTGATTCTGACCCTGATTTTAGGCCCATTTTTAATCCTACTGCTTTTTGGCTTGGGGTTCAGAAATGAAGCGCAGCCTTTGCGCACCCTCTT
>JAGRCC010000376.1:4558-6290 GCA_020433785.1 Anaerolineae bacterium | reverse complement strand
GACATCGCTGAAGATTTGCTGGACACCCGTGAATTGACCGAAGCCTATCTGCAAACGGGGCTGCTTGGCACTGATGACTATCTTTACTACGTGCCGTGGATGCAAGCGACCTACATTATGGCCGCCAACAAGGACGCCCTGGAATATCTGCCGGACGGAGCCGATATCAACGCCCTGACCTGGGAACAATTTTCGACTTGGTGCCAGACCTTGATGGAAGAAACAGGCACAGCTCGCTGTGGGATGCCTCAGGGTGGCGGCGGATTATTCCATCGTTTCCTGGAAGGGTATATGTGGCCCTCCTTTACCGGCGGCATGGCCTCCAATTTCCAAAGCAGCGAAGCTGTATCGATGATGGAATGGGCGCGGGATGATTTGTGGCCATATATCAACCCCAGTTCAATCAACTACGATTTCATGCAGGAACCGCTGCTGGCCGGTGAGGTCTGGGTCGCCTTTGATCACACCGCTAGGCTGCTGGATGCTTTGAACGCCGAACCGGAGAACTTCGTCACCTTCCCGGCTCCGGCGGGAGCAGCCGGGCGCGGCTTTATGCCGGTCATCGTCGGCTTGGGTATTCCTAACACCGCTCCCGACCCTGAGGCGGGGGCCAAATTAATCGATTACTTAACTACACCCGAAGTTCAGGGACAGATTTTGGAACAGCTTGGTTTCTTCCCAGTGGTGAGCGGCGTCGATACCTCGAACCTGCCGGCCGGTATCGCTCTTGAGGCGGCGGCCGTTGAAGCGCAGTCTAGCTCGTCCGACGCGCTGCCGGCGCTGCTGCCGGTCGGCCTGGGCGATCGGGGCGGCGAAATCAACCAGATTTACCGCAACGCCTTCGACCGCATCGTCCTTGATGGGGAAGATATCGACACGGTGCTGGCTGAAGAAGGCGCCAACTTACAAGCGCTGTTCGACGAAACCGGCGCGCCCTGCTGGGCCCCCGATCCGCCCAGCGAAGGCCCATGTACCGTCAATGAAGCCGGAATGAGCGCCGTCAGCGCCGCTCCGGCTGAAGAAGAAGCCATGGCCGAAGAACCGGCCGCCACCGAAGAAGCAATGGCCGAAGAGGGCGGCGCGGCGATGCCGGCCAGTGATGTGACCTTTTTCTCGACCCAATTTGCCCCCGTGGAAGAGCAAGAAGTTTTCCGGGGAATCTTGTCTGAGGGCGGGTTCGATGTGACCGCCACGGACGAAGGACCGCTGTTGGATGTGGTTTTGGCCGGACAGCAAGCCGGCAGCGGCGAGATCGATGTCATTGGCGCGCTCCACGGCACCTTCCCGCCGTTGGCCAAGGAAGACGCGATGATGAATATGATCGACATCGCTGAAGATTTGCTGGACAGCCGTGAACTAACCGAAGCATATCTGCAAACGGGGCTGCTCGGCACGGATGATTACCTCTACTACGTGCCGTGGATGCAAGCGACTTACATTATGGCGGCGCACAAAGACGCCCTGGAATACTTGCCGGACGGGGCGGATATCAACGCCCTGACCTGGGAACAATTTTCGACCTGGTGCCAGACCTTGATGGAAGAGACGGGCACAGCCCGCTGTGGGATGCCTCAGGGTGGCGGCGGATTATTCCATCGTTTCCTGGAAGGGTATATGTGGCCCTCCTTTACCGGCGGCATGGTCACTCAGTTTAGAGGAGAAGATGCTGCTGCGATGATGGAATGGGCGCGGGATGATTTGTGGCCGTATATCAACCCCAGTTCAATCAACT
>JAGRCC010000376.1:0-4431 GCA_020433785.1 Anaerolineae bacterium | reverse complement strand
CAGCCGGGCGCGGCTTTATGCCGGTTATCGTCGGCTTGGGTATTCCTAACACCGCCCCTGATCCGGAAGGCGGCGCGAAGTTGGTCGATTACCTGACCACGCCCGAAGTTCAGGGCCAGATATTGGAACAGCTTGGTTTCTTCCCGGTGGTGAGCGGCGTCGATACCTCTAACTTGCCGGATGGCATCGCTCTTGAGGCAGCGGCCGTTGAAGCGCAGTCTAGCTCGTCCGACGCGCTGCCGGCGCTGCTGCCGGTCGGCCTGGGCGATCGGGGCGGCGAAATCAATCAAATTTACCGCAACGCCTTCGATCGGATTGTTCTTGATGGCGAAGATATCCAAACGGTACTGGATGAAGAAGGTGCCAACTTACAAGCGCTGTTCGACGAAACCGGCGCGCCCTGCTGGGCCCCCGATCCGCCCAGTGAAGGTCCGTGCCAGGTTGAGTAAGTGAGTTTATAGAGTTGATAGAGTTTAAGATTTAATGGCGTTGATGGCGTTTGGGAGTTAATGGTGTTTAAGGGTTGGCAGCCCCCTGTTGGGTGTGGTTAAGCTGCTGAACATGAAGAATCGCAGATGAACTGAAAAACGCGGATAAAGATAAAAGAAAAATCCGCCAATTTCTGCCAATCCGTGGCTCTGACCCCACACCAACACGCTGGCGGGTGATAATTTAATCCCTAAACCCCCCAAACTCTAAAAACTCTAAAAAACCCGACAAACTCTCGTATTGGGTAACGTAAACGGTAATGAAGATCAGGCGTGAGCCAGCCCGCTTGTTCGCGCCTGATCAACCGTTTTAAAAATTGAGGTGATAGGTAGGCCGTAGGACAATTTGCTAAATTGTCCGGCTTTCGGCGGCGATGCTAAGGGACAAATTAGCAATTTGTCTTACGTAACCCACCTAACACCGCTAGACAGGGAGGTTATGTATATGAATGAAGAAAAGCAGTCTACTCAAGTCAAATCACGAACGAAGATCAATTGGGCGCCCTATTGGCTCATCCTGCCGTCGCTCATCTACTTGGCGCTCTTTTTCATCTGGCCGATGTTTCGTGGGTTGGGGCTGGCTGTTTACAACGACGAAGCCGCGTTGTCGTTGCAGGCCGAACCGAGCCGCGATGCCGCCACCGCCGGAACCCTGCCGCAAGGCAGCCGGGTGGAAATTTTAGCCCAGCAGGGTAATCAAATTCCCCCGGAAGAAGCCGGGCAAGCCAATCTTATCACCGAAGTCTGGTTTCAGATCAGCGCGGAGGACGCCGACGGCAACCCCGTTGAAGGTTGGGTCTCGGAAAGCCGTATTCGGGTGCGGGAAGAGAATGAGGCCGGCGTTCCCACCGCCGGGTCGGTTAGAACCCGCATCGGCGCGTCCGATACATTGACCGAGGTTCATAGCGAGCCCAATGAAAATGCCGAAGTGGTCGGCCAGCTCGAAGCTCGAGCTGATGTCGCCATTTCCGATCAGGCCATCTTGGAGATCTGGTATCAGGTGCGCGGCGGCGACGAGTCACAGCCCACGGAAGGTTGGGCCCAGTCCCGTTATATTCAGGTTTTCGGCGAGACCGAAACGGGCCGCATCGACCGGGGCAATACCGGCCAATTCACCACCGAGTATCTCACGAAGATGGTCAACGATCGTTTCTTCTGGCCGGCGACCATCACCACCGCTCTGCTCATCATCTTGATCATCCCGGTGCAGTTTGTGTTGGCTATCGTCATGGCCCTGGTGATTCAGGCTCGGCTTAAAGGGAACTCGCTGTTTCTCTACGTTTTTACCATTCCGCTGGGTATCTCGGAACTGGCCGTGGGGATTCTGTGGTTTTCCATCTTTACCCAGAGCGGCTTCATCAACAGTTTCCTGCAATCAACCGGATTAATCAATACGCCTATCGCCTTTTTAACCGCCGATACCCGCTACTGGATTATCATCGCCATCTGGCTGGCGGAAGTGTGGCGGGCTACCTCCATTGTAATGGTCATCGTCGTCTCCGGCTTGCAGGCCATCTCCGATGAAGTGCTGGAAGCCGCCGAACTGTTCGGCGCGACGCTGTGGCAGCGAGTACGGCATGTCATCCTGCCGATGCTAAAACCCAGCTTGCAAGTAGCCCTAATCCTACGCACTATTTTGGCCCTGCAAGTCTTCGCCGTGGTGATTGCCATGAGCGGCGGTGATGTTGTCACCGTTTTAGCCAATGAAACTTATCGTCAGTATAGCGACTTCCGTAATGCCAATGTCGCCGCGGCCTATGCCGGATTAATCTTGTTAATCTCAATGGCCAGCGCTGTTATTTATTTACGGATGATCCGCAGTCAGGAGGAAGTGGCCGCATGAGTACGACAATGTCTCCCGCCGATACGGTTCAGGTTGAAGCCTCAGCTGAAGTTAAAGCTATTCATCAACAAATGTTACGCCGGCAGCGACTCAATCGCGCCGCGACCTATGGCCTGGCCATTTTAATTGCGCTGTGGATTTTAATTCCCATCTTTTTATTAGGCTCGATGGCCTTTACGACACCCGAAGCGGTCCGCGCCTATCCTAAAGGGATTTTGCCGTTCATTCCCTTCTCCTTCGAAACCATGAACTTCTTCCTACAGTCGGAAGGGATTATTCCGGGCCTAATCAACAGTATCATTGTGGCGATTATCACCCTGGTGCTGTCAACCCTCATTGCTGCGCCGGCCGGTTACGCCACGTCGCGCTTTCTCTTTCCCGGCCGCGATTTCTTCCGGCTGTCGGTGCTGGCGGTGCGGGCTTTCCCCATTGTGGTGCTGTCAATTCCGCTGGCTGTGGTGTTTATCAACCTGGGGATGTACGACAGCGTCTACAGCCTGGCCTTGATGCACACCGCGCTGGCCCTGCCAACCACTATTCTGGTCATCGGCAGTGTTTTTGCCAGCATTCCGTACGAGTTAGAAGAAGCGGCTCAAGTTTTCGGCTGTACGCCCTTCGAGGCTTTTCGCCAGGTTGTTTTACCGCTGGTGCTGCCGGGGATTGCCGCGGCGGGCGTTTTCACCTTTGTGATGTCCTGGAACGAAGTTTTTGCCGCCAGTATTTTGACGGTGCAAAATCGCACGCTGCCGGCTCAGGTTTTAGCCGTGCTCGGCCAATCATCCGAACCGTACCAGTTTGCCGGTGGCTTTTTCATGATGATTCCGGCCTTAGTCTTTATCTTTTTCATCCGCCGCTACTTATTCAATATGTGGGGCCAAGTATCAAAATAGGAGAACATCGTGGCTGAAATTAAAGTTGAAAATGCAGTAAAAACTTTTGGCGACTTCGTTGCTGTGGACAACGTAAGTCTGACCATTCATGATCAGGAATTTATGGTGCTGCTGGGGCCGAGCGGCTGTGGTAAAACCACGCTGCTGCGGGCTATTGCCGGCCTGGGCATGGTCGATTCGGGCCGCATCAGCATCGGCGGGCGCGATGTCACCTACCTGCCGCCCCGCTCACGTAATATCTCGATGGTCTTTCAAAGTTACGCCATCTTCCCGCATATGAAAGTGTATGACAACATCTCTTTTGGCCTGCGCATGCGCAAGGCTGACAAGACGGAAATTGACCGCCGCGTGCGCCGCGCCGCCGAGTTATTGCATATAGAAAATATGTTAGACCGCTATCCCAGCAAGATGAGTGGCGGCCAACGCCAGCGGGTGGCCGTAGCCCGGGCCATTGCCATGCGGGCCGAGGTGCTGCTGATGGACGAGCCGCTTTCCAATCTCGATGCGCTGCTGCGGCTGGAAATGCGGGCCGAACTGAAAAAACTGTTGTCTGAAATCGATGTGACCACGATTTACGTAACCCACGATCAGATTGAGGCCCTAAGTATGGGCGACCGGATTGCCGTGATGCGTAACGGCATCATCCAGCAGTGTGATCACCCGACCAAGGTCTATGATCTGCCCTCAAACCAATTTGTGGGCGGCTTCATCGGCAACCCACCGATGAATTTTATGCAGGGCCAGGTTCAGCGCCACAACGGCTCGGTTAAAGTCGCCATTGGTGATTTCAACCTTGATCCGGCCAATCTTTACCAGCCAATGCTCCGCTCGTACGATGGCCAGCCGATAGTTATCGGCATCCGGGCCGAGAATATGGAAACGCTCAACCAGCCCGCCTCGGATGCGCTCAAAGTGCAAGTTCAGGTGGTCGAGCCGCTGGGATCGCAGAATTTACTCACCGTCAAAATTGGCGATGACACGGTCAAAGTGTCCACCCATCCTACTTTCGACGTCCAACCCAATTCCGATGTCTGGCTGCGCTTCCCGGCTGATAAAATCCGTTGGATTGACCGGGAAAAAGGACAGGTGCTCTATCCGGCCTAAGAAGCTGCTGTAATAGTAGTGATTGAGAAATTTGTCCACCGATTCACACTAATAACCACAGATTATTAGCCTGAGTTCGTAAATTAAAGTCGAGTATGTCATTTCG
>JAGRCC010000375.1 GCA_020433785.1 Anaerolineae bacterium | reverse complement strand
TCATGTAGCGTGAAGAAAAATAGAACACGGATGACACGGATCGAGCGGATATACACGGCATTTTCGAGGATTTTTTATTTTAGAAATCTGTGTATATCCGTGTATCTCCGTACGATCTGTGTTCCATTCCCGCCTCGTGATAATGATTTGCGGACGTTAATAATAACTGTCCGGTAGTGAAGGTTTACCAAGGAGACTCCTATGTATGCAACCCTAAGATGTGATCCCAAGTTATTCGAAAAGAATCTGAGCGGTCGCACGTATATTGTGACCGGGGCGAACTCCGGCGCGGGCCTGGCCACCACCGAACAGCTTGTACGGCAGGGGGCGCACGTCGTGGTTGCCTGTCGCCGCGTCGCCGCGGGCGAAGAGGCCACCCAGCCCCTGGCCGGCGAGGCCGGCTCGGTTGAGGTTAGCGAACTCGACCTGAACAGCCTGGCGTCGGTCCGGCGCTTCGTAACAGCGTTTAAGGCCAAGCATAACGCCCTTCACGGCCTGGTTAACAACGCCGGCGTTATGAACACACCTCAGGGCCGGACAGAAGATGGGTTCGAGACGCAAATTGGCGTTAATTATCTCGGTCACTTCCTGCTGACGGAACTACTGCTCGATACATTGCAGACCAGTGCGCCGAGCCGCGTGGTGTGCGTTTCCAGCGTCGCTCATGCCGGGATACAAAATCGACCGGCCATAATTGACCTCGATGATCTACAGTTCGACCGGCGCCCCTACAACGGCATCAATGCTTACAACCAATCGAAACTGGCCATCGTCATTTACGCGCGCCATCTCGCCCGGCGACTCGCGGGGACGGGCGTCAGCGTCTTTTCCACACATCCGGGCTGGATTCGCTCCAATCTGGTCAAGAATATGGCCCCGCCGTGGGTGCAGAACGTGTTGATGAGACCCTTCAGCGGATTACTGGGGATGATGTCCGCTGAAGACGGCGCCCAGACCCAACTGCACTGTCTACTCGACGACGACGCGCCCCATCACAGCGGTGAGTTCTACAGCCAAAACAGCATCCTCTATCCGCATAAAGAGAACCGGGCCGGGGGTTGGCCGATGCGCTCACCCAATCCGCTCGTCTATGACGATGCGTTGGCCGAGCGACTTTATCAAGCCAGCGTCGATCTGGTGGGTCTGCGAGGAGAATCGTCAGCCGCGTCAGGGTGAAGCCATCGCCCAGGATTTTTTTATCCTACGGCGTCTTTGGCACGACAATCCGCAGCGCGTGAGGTACCAGTTGAACGCGTACCGGCGTCTGGCCAATAATTTCGCCGTCACCTTCCACCGGCAGAGGCCGTTTGGACTCGATAACCGCTTCTTCCTGCATCGACAGGTAACCTATATTAGGATCACTGGCTTCTCGACGCAGCAGCAAATTCCAGGCCAGCCTGAGGTAATCAAACATCGTTCGGGCCCGGATCAAACACAAATCGAGCCGCCCGTCATCCAGCCGAATGTGTGGTCCCCAGCGGAACGGGGTGCCTCCCATTATGGACGCGTTGGCTACCGTAAGCTGGGCCGCCCGACCGCGATGGGCTTGACCATCGACCGTAAAACTAAACCGTTCGGGTTGAAAACCGATAAACTGCTTTAAACCGGCCCAGACATAAGCCAAGCGGCCAAATTTTCGTTTACTCGAACGACTCGTCGCTCGCAACATAAATGAACTAAAGCCCACACTCACATCCAGGGCGAAAAATCGCTCCTCAACCTGAATAACATCGACCTCGATGATCGTATGCTGCTCCAGCAAAAGTTGTAAGGCGGCTTCCAAATCCTGAGGGATATCCAGCTCGCGGGCCAAGGCATTGCCGGTGCCCAACGGCACAATCGCCAGCGGCATCCCTGTGTTCACCAGACCTGTGGCCACGCCGGAAATCGTACCGTCGCCGCCGATGGCTACAAATAGATCATAGCCCTGATCAACCATCGAGCGGACAAGGTCGCCCAAATTTTCCTGACCCGTGGTCTCGTAAAGGGTATAGGTCCAGCCGATGTTGGCGAAGAACTGCTGCAAAACCTGGCGAACATGCGGCGCGTCAGACTGGCCGGCCATCGGATTAAGTACGACGTAAATTTGACATGGATGTTCGGGGGCCAGTTCATCAACCCGATCCTGAACTACGGCCGCCGCTTTTTCGGGGGGGGCGATTTCGGCCAGGGTTTCTTTTATCAAATCCTGAGCCGATGCGACGGCCGCTCGTGTTTCTTTGTCAATGTAATTGGAGTTTGAGTTAGATGCTGTCATAATGAACTTCAGTTCTCCTAAAGTAGCGGTAATGCTATCATACCTGGGCCAGGGCTCGGCCAACGCCTTTGATCTGGCGCGCTTTACCTGGCTGAACCCGTCTAGACCAACGACAAAATTTTGACCTTTAGTTAGACTATAGGACTTTTGCTGCGGCCTGACTACACTAACTCGGGCAAATCTTGCTCAAAAAAAGAGCTATTTTTTAATAACCCAGTTGGTATACCAATGTCATTAAATTAGAGGCCGACATTAACCCCCCTAACCCCCCAGAGGGGGGAATTTGATGTCTTTCTCCCCCCTTTGGGGGGCCGGGGGGGCTTATCTTAACGACATTGGTTGGTATAGTGCGTTAAACCTACCCTTTTCTCAGCCGCGATCACGGATGACTTCAACATCGGTCACTACTCAACCATCATGTCATTTCGAGGCGTTTTTTGCCGAGAAATCCCCCGGACGTTAGGCTGCCAACAGCGATTTGGAGATTTCTCGCTCCTTCGTCGCTCGAAATGATGGGCCTGAACAGTTACGACTGCCCAATGAAATGACGATGTTTTTGTGGACGGGCTGAAAGCCGGCAGCGACATGCTGGTGGCTTAGCCGCTGCACCGTGAGGCAGGTGATCGATAGGGTGTTCGACAGAACCTCGATACAGCAACGACAATGAAAATTCCGTAGGACAAACTTAAGTT
>JAGRCC010000374.1 GCA_020433785.1 Anaerolineae bacterium | reverse complement strand
CCGGCCACCGATCCGGCTGGCGCTGCGGCAGTTCCAGCACGGGCCGGCCGTCGGCATCGACCAGGTGAACGGCCGTGACATCTTCTGCCCCTTTGAACCGGACAATTTGATAGCCCGGCTCCGGCTCAACTTGCACTACAAAATGATAACCGGGCCGTTCCGTGCAGGTCGCGTCCTGGGGATCGCATAGATCGGCGGGATCGTAACCGGCTTCGTCTGGGTCGAGCACTACGACCTTGACCGCGCGATAACCCAGCAGCCACACCTCGATTAACCGGCCTTGCAGCAGGTCGGCCAAGGCCTGATCATCGTAGGCGCAGGCCGTTTGGGGGCGGTTTAAGCCGGTCGCGTCCACAGCGAAGGGCAGGGTGTCATCGGTCCATAGGCCCAGCAGGTAGCGCCAGTCGGCGGTGAGGGCATCGAGGTTGGGGCCGGTGGGGTAGCTTTGCTCAACGATAGCCTCGCTGGTGTACAGCACGGCGGGCTGCTCGAACCACCAGGTGAGCCAGTCCGGCGCATAGTGGCTAAAGGGCGGCTGTGCCCAGACCGACTGCCGCTGTTGGGCCAGCGACGGGCGCTGCCAATCGGCCGCCGTGTAACAGACGTCAAAGGGCGTTGCCTCACTGTAATGGTCTAGCGAGGGCGGTTGCGGCGGGGGGGCGGCCTGCCAGTAATAAAAAGCGGGTGGGTGAATGAGGGGATAGGGCAGCAGGCCCAGATCGATGGTGTCGGTGATGGTTTGGACGGGGACTTCAAATTCAAGGTGACTGTCGCGAACGCGAATGAGACCGGGTTGGAGTCCGGTTAGGGTGAATGAGCCATCGGCGTTGGTTCGCCCGCTGATGGCGTCGTCCGGGGCGTCGCCGATCCACAGCGGTAGGTCGGCCACGGGGGTTCGCGCCCCGGCCCCGTTCACCACCCGCCCGGTGACGGTCGCCCCCACCGGCGCTTCAGGGATGGCGGCCAATAGCTCTTCGCGATCAAACTGGCCGTAGAAACCGGCATTGGGCCGCCGCGGGTCTGGCCGATCAACCGGCTGGCTGACGCCCGGAACCGGGGTGGCCGCGCCGCTGGCGGGGTCGGCCACCATTAAATCGAGGTTGTCGCCGTTGCGCTGCACGTAATAAAGCTGCTGGCCGTCGCCGCTCCAGACCGGCGCGTCCTGGTAGCGTTCGACGCTGTTCAGGCGATGATACGCGCCGGTGGCGGGGTCGAGGAGATAAATGCGCCGGGCGGCAATGGCCTGATTGTCGAAGGTCGAGTTATCGGCCCAGTCGTCGCCGGTGAGCGCGGCCTCGACGGCGGCATAGGCGATGCTGTCGCCGGCGGGCGACCAGGCCACGATGCCCGGAATTTGGACCGATTGGCTGATGACGGTGGTCACCTGGCCGGTGGTTACATCGAAAATGTTGAGCCACTTATTGATCTGGGCCGAACGATAGCCGCCGGCCGTCATCGCCAGCTTCGTGCCGTCGGGCGACCAACTGTGGTAGCGGGGATGGACCAGGGCGGTGTTATCGCGCCTCAGCTCCAAGGGCGACATGCCGGCCGGCAGCACTTCGCGGGCGATGGGCTGGATGTCGCCGGTGTCGGTGTCCAGCACCAGGGGCGGGAGGCCGTCGGCCAGCAGCGAGGCCGATAGCAGGCTGATGCCAAACAGCACGTGACGGCTGTCGGGCGACCAAGCGCCGAAGACGACCTGCTGGGGCGGCGGCGCGACGTTGTGGCCGTAGTCGCTTTCCGGCGGGGTGTAAAGCAGCGTCGGGGTGGAGACGGTTCGCGGCTGGACCTCGAGATCCACCCGCCAGACCTCCGCCGGTCCGGCCGCGACGACGCCCTGCTGCTGATCGACACGCAGCCAGTTGGTTCGCACGGCCAGCAAGCGGCGGCTGTCCGGCGACCACACCGCCGAGCCGATGGCGCTGTCTGCCGGGAACAGTTCCCGCTGATGGTTGCGCCAATCGCTGACAATGAGGCTGCCGGTGGTGTGGTTGACCAGGGCCGTCCATTGGCCATCGGGCGAGCGAACCGCATCGATCAGGTCGAACCGGCCGCTGCGGGGTTTGATGGTGAAGGCCAGCGTGGCCAGGGGATCGAGTTGGGGCGCGGCGTCGATGACGCTGCCCTGAGGCAGGGCGCAGATGCGCAGATCGAGCCGGTACCGGCCCGGCCCCATATTGGAGCCAATGGTCAGTTCCAGGGTCTGGTCGGCCACCGGTTCGACCGGCCAATTCTGGATTTCGCTTTCCTGCGCATCGACGAGGGCGAGGCACGCCTCCGCCTCACCGGCGACGACGGCGGCCGGCAGGCCCTTAATCTCCACCGTGACCGGCTGGTTGGGTTCGGCTGCGCGCGGTACGGCTCGGAATTCGGCCACCGGGGGGAATGGATTAGCTGTCGGGGTGGGCGTGGCGGTGGTGAGGCCGGCCTGCGGGACGAGGCCGGCGGTATGTTTTACCGGCAGCGCGAGTTGGAGGAAAATGATAAGGGTTAGGGTTAACAGAAAGGGTCGCAAATTAAACCTCGTTGTTGTTATCAATAGTTTAGCGTTGTGGCGTTAAGACCTGACAGGTCTGTGTTGGGTAGCAACTGATGTCATTAAGTTGGTGGTGGACGCTAGCCCCCCTAACCCCCCAGAGGGGGGAATTTGATGTCTTTCTCCCCCCTTTGGGGGGCTGGGGAGGCTTATCTTAATGACATCGAGTCACACCTTGATTTACTCCGGGAAAAATTCAGGATAAAGTACCAGCTTTCAGTCGGGACAGATCCCGTGACTGAAGTCTACCTCGGAGTGGTCTCGAATATAAACTTCAACTTGCTGCCAATACCCCTCGTCGTCGCAAATTTGCTTGCAGTTCATACAGATGGGCAGGAGGCCGGACAGCAGCTTGACTTTAGCCAAAGCTTCTTGCAGTTCTTTATTATGGGCCTCGATTAACTTTTGCTGGCGGCGGATGGTAATATGGGCTTTGACCCGCCCTAATAATTCAGGCAGTTCAATGGGTTTGGTCAAGTAATCGACGCCGCCGACCTCAAAGCCGGTGACTTTGTGCGGTAAATCGGTGACGGTTGACGCCTTCGTTAATGCTGACAAAAAATATTCTCCCCCAACTGCTTTTAAGCATATCGCTGGATAGCTCGATGCCCGTCAAGCCATCGGCCACGTCATAATCTTTGAAGACCCGGGTTTGCGGGTTAAATTTCACCAAACCATTGGCAGTGCCAATCCAGACCGTGCCCCGGTCATCTTCCGCCGTCCATTCGACCAAATTGCTGGGCAGACCGTCTTCGGTGGTATAGGTGGTAAAGTCGCCGGTGTCCGGATCAAAATTATTCAAGCCCGAGATGGTGGAAACCCATAAGTTGCCGGTTGAGCTTTGATCAATATGCCGGATATCGTTGGCTGGGTCAACCTTTTTTAGCCCGGCGCCCTGCACATTGAGCCATAGATAGCCGGCCCGGTCCTGCTCTATCTGGCGGATCTCTTCGCCCAGTGGCGACTCCTCCTGTTCGGTGTAACGGCGAAAGATGCCGGTCTTCGGCTTAAACGTATACAATCCGTTTTGCGTTCCCAGCCAAATTGTGCCCTGCGAGTCTTCAAACATAGCATCGATATACCCCAACGGTCCCGAGACGTTGAGTTCGGGGTGGTATTGGGTGAACGTGTTGGTTTGAGGGTTCCATTTGTTGAGCGTTTCTTCGGCGGCAAACCACAGCGTTCCGCCGCTGTCCTCCAAGATGGCCTCGACATCATTGCTGCTGAGGCTGCCCGGCGCGGAGGTGGCCCGGTAAGTGGTAAACTTGGGCGGCGTCAGGTCAAGTTGGCTCAGGCCGGCCAGCGTGCTGATCCACAAAATACCACTGGGGTCTTCGTAAAGATGAAGGACTTCGTTATGGACCAGGCTGTGGGGGTTGTTGGGATCGTGAAAATACCGGCTGAAGTCATCGGTCGCGCGATGATACCGGTTCAGCCCGACTCCTGTGCCGACCCACAGATTATTTTGACTATCTTCCAGCATGGAAAAGATGCGCCGGTCGCTCAGCCCACGGGGATTATCCGGCTCGGCCTGAATGTGGCTGAATTGGCCGGTGGCCCGATCTAAGATATTGAGGCCCTGCCAGGAACCGACCCAAAACGTGCCGGTATGGTCTTCTAAGATAGCAAACACATTATCGTCGCTGATGCTGTCGGGATTAGTGGGGTCATGGGTGTACGCTGCGAGGACCTGCCCGGTGGCCGGGTCAATGCGGCGCAATCCGCCCCGCCGAAGCCCCAGCCACAGATGGCCGGCCCGGTCTTGATAGAAAACCTTGATATTTTGATTGCTGGGAGCAACCGGTTCGGTGGGGTCGAATGAAAAGTGGGTAAAGATGCCGGTTTCGCGATCCATTTTGTCCAGCCCGTTGGCCGCCGCCACCCAGAAGTTGCCGTCCTTATCTTCAAAGGTGAATTGGACGGAGTCGTCCCAGATGCTGGTCGGATCAGCCGGGTCGTGCCGGTACGTGGTGAATGTTTCGGTCTCCGGATTGAATTTGCTCAAGCCCGCGCCCAGGGTTGATACCCAGATGGTCCCCTGGCGATCTTTATAAACCGAAAAGGCCGGGTCTCCGGCCAAACTGTGAGGGTTGTTGGGGTCGTGAGTGTAAACCTCGATGTCGTAGCCATCGTAGACATCGACCCCGTTGAAGCGGGTGCCAAACCAAATCCGGCCCTGCTCGTCTTGAATAACATTTCTGATTTCTGAACCGGATACGCCGTCTTTACGGGTTAGGTTCTCAAATTTCAGGTGCTCTCCGCCTTGAGCATACAACGGTCCCGCCCCATTGCCCGCCAGCCAGGCCATAATCACCATACCGGCCAGGCAGACTTTTGTCGCCAGTTTCATTAGCGTCCTTTCCCTTATGCTAGTACCACCTCGCCATTTAACATTATAGCACACGATTCTAAATTTTTCTTTTGGCGCATTAAGGCTGGCTTTGTCATCCGCGTTGGCGTCAACGTGATGAAGATTAAGAGAATAAACGGGGCACGCCGGGCCAACAAACGCGAGGCTAAAGCCATCGCGTTGAAAGAGCGAAGGACGCTAA
>JAGRCC010000373.1 GCA_020433785.1 Anaerolineae bacterium | reverse complement strand
GTTTCCGGCAGGCTGTCGATAAAACCGGGCAGGAGGTTGTTCATACGAATATTGTCTGCGGCGTAGGTATCGGCGTAGAGTTTGGTGAAGCCGGCCAGCGCCGCTCGCATCGCCGCCGAAACGGGAAAGGTCGCTTCCGGCTCGAACACGGCGTAGGTGGAGATGTTGACGATAGCCCCGCCGCCCTGGGCCTGCATGATTGGCGTGACCAGGCGGGCCATGCGGACCACGTTGAGCATGACCAGGTCTAACCCGGCGTGCCAATCTTCATCGGGGATGGCCAACAGCGGGCCTTTGGGCGGGTGGCCGGTGTGGTTGACCACCGCGTCGATGCGGCCATAGCGCGCCAGTGTTTGATCAACCAGCCTTTGCAAATCTTCGACGCGGGTGACCGAGCCGGTTAGCCCCAGCCCACCGAGCGACTGAGCCAGCGTCTCCGCCGCCCCGGATGGCGACATCAGGGCCACAGTGTATTCATTGGCAGCCAGTTCTTGGGCAATAGCTGCGCCCATCCCTCGGCCGGCGGCGGTGATAATGGCAACTTTGTGAGTCATAGGTGCTCCCTTGAAAATAGTTGATTAGTCAGTCAGTTGGTTGGTTGGTTGGTTAGTTAGTTAGTTAGTTGGTTGGTTGGTTGGTTGGTTGGTTAGGTTATTAGCCAACTATCAAACCATCCAACTAACCCGTTATTCTTGGCGTCGTACTGATCGTTGATCAATTCCGTTTTTGGGTTTGGTGACTGTAAGTACTCTCGAAAATCTTGTCGGCGTTGGCGGCCTCGAAGCCATCGCGGCGATGTTCGCGCCGGATTTGGTCTTGAGGTAGATGGGCGAATTCCGGCAGCACGCGCCGCTCGGCAAACTCGACGTAGGAGCCGGAGATACGGTGCGTCTCCAAGCCGCCCTGGCCGTCGGCAAATTGGGCATCGACCATTTCGGCCACGGTGGAGCTTTGGATCAAGTGACTGTCGTCGCTCACTTTGGCCTTGCCGCCGGAGTCGTTCAGCTTGAAACCATTGGCCTCCAAAAACTCGTTAAACTGGGCGATCGTGTTGTAACCCTCAGGCAGGTTATGAACGCTGATGGTAAAATGGTTGAGATAGTAGCGGTTGTAGATGACCCAGGCCGCGTACTCACTCTCCTGGCCGAGCCGCTGGTAATCCGACCAGGTCGGGGTGTGCCAAAGCGGGGCGTGCAGAAAGGCATCGACCGCATAGCCGTCGTCTAGGTCCAACGCATCGACCGGGTCCGCCTGGACTTCATCGGTGTAGGCACGGATGATTTGCTGCGTTTCGGCTGAAAGGTCAGGCACGCGCAGCTCGCTGATGAAAATGCGAGGGTAGCCTGGCTGCGGCGGGGCGTACCAATAGGCGTTCAGTTTTTTGAGGGCGAAGTTGTAGCGGTCGCGCCGTTGGTAGCCGAAGTGCAAAAAAACCTTCTCCAGCGAAGCAATACCTAAATTTGGCACGCCCATCGTCCGGAAGGCGATGTGATCGTTTTCGATCTCTGCGCCGAAGCGGATGAGTCCGGCGTCAACCATCGCCCGCATGATAGCGGCCACATCCGGCACACGCTCTTGATAACGCCGCATCAAGCCGTCCAAAACGATATCGAGTGTTTCAAGTTGGTGATGGGTTTTTACTAACGATGACATGATATTTCTCCTAATAATTAGAGAGCGGCCTCGGCACGTGAATAATCCACGTCCCACGTGCTACGCCCCACATGCATAGGACGTAGTACGTGGGACGTGGATCTTTTTGATACTTAACTCAAGTTGCTACCCGTCCAGACCTTTAGGGTTTCGACGCTAATTTTGACAAGAATTGGCGTTAAATATCCAAATTCAGGTCGGGTTAAGGCCTTTTCGGAAACCCTAAAGGTCTTTTCCCCGCAAGGTGACAACTTGGGTTACTTACCAAGATCGCTCATAGACACATTTATATACTGGCAATATAGGCGCGGAGACGATTGAAGTCAAGAGATGAGTTCGTGGAGTTTATAGAGTTTATGGAGTTTGCAGAGTTTGGAAGTTTTTAAGCTTACTACAGGGCAAATTTGGCTCAAGGCGGTCGGCAGTCGGTGGTCAGTGGTCGTGTTTAGCATTCCGGTCGGGCTAAGTGTATAATGATCTTATAATGCACGAACTACCTGTTACGCAAGGCATATTAACAGTGGCTCTGGAGACGGCCGAGCAGTATGGCGGCTATCGTATCACAGCCATCAATTTGGTTATCGGCGATATGACTAGCATCGTCGATGACTCGGTGCAGTTTTATTTCGATGCGCTGAGCCAAGGGACTGCGGCCGAAGGGGCTAAACTCAATTTCAGACGCGAAGCGGCGGCAGCCAAATGTCTGGAATGCGGACATGAATACCCGGTCACCCCACCGCTCAATCCGTTTTGCCCACAATGTGACAGTGCATTTTTGCAGATCAGCGGTGGTAAAGAATTTTTTATTGAAAGCATCGAGGTGGATGATGAAAATACCCGTGGTTAAACAGATTTTGACCGGCAACGATCAGATCGCGGCCGAAAACGAACAAACCTTTCGAGAGAACGGCGTTTTCGCCCTCAACCTGATGGCCGCGCCTGGCGCGGGTAAAACCACCTTTATCCTGGCCACCATCGACCACCTACCGGCCGATGTCCGGCCCGCCGTCATCGAGGGCGATCTGGCCTCGACGATTGACGCCGACACCATTTCGCAGCGGGGCGTACCAGTTATCCAGATCAATACCGGTGGCGGCTGCCATCTCGACGCGCCGATGGTCCGCAACTCGCTGCCTCACTTCTCGCTAAGTGATATTGAGCTGCTCTTCATTGAAAATGTCGGCAATCTGGTTTGCCCCTCTAATTTCAAACTCGGCACGGCGCTGTCAGTGGTCGTTTCCAGCACGGCCGAGGGCCACGATAAGCCCTATAAATATCCCGGCATCTTCGCCACTGCCGATGTCGTCATTCTAACCAAGGCCGATATTTTGGCAGTCTTTGAGTTCGATCGGGAATTTTTTGAGCGGGGCTTAAAAGCAGTCAATCAACGTGCCCCGTTGTTTGTGGTGTCTGGTCGGACCGGGGCCGGCATCGATGCCTGGGTAGCGTGGCTGCTAGATAGAATGAATGGATATACCGCGGCCATTTGAGTGAGCGTAAAAAATTAAGTACCAGTCACTTGAGCACCATCCGGGGCTAATTATCGACCCTAAGTGACTGTCACCTTAATTTAGAGCCTGGCGAATAGCTCCGTTCAAATTATTGAACAAAATAGGTTTCATCAAGATTTTCTTGACCCCATTTCGATGTAACTCCTCCTGGCTCAGTCGATCGCCGTAGCCGGTGATCAGAATCACCGGCAAATCCGGCCGCAGGGCGGTCATCTGTTGGGCCAATTTTAGACCGGTGATGTGAGGCATGGTCAGATCGGTAATCACCAAATCAAACCGAGCGGTATCCGCCCGATACAACTCCAGCGCACTGGCACTACTCGTCTGGCCGATCACCTGGTAACCTAACTTCGTTAGCCATTGACTAATTAAATCCACAATAATCGGTTCGTCATCAACCACCAGAATGCGCTCCGAGACCATTTTTTGGCCAGGGGATTCAATTTGGCCAATCTCGGCCAAAGTTGATAGGGTTGAGATAGGGAAGTAAAGCTCGAAGGTCGTCCCCCGGCCTGGGGTGCTTTTGGCCAGGATCGCCCCTTCGTGACCCTTCACAATCCCGTGAACCACCGACAGCCCTAAACCGGTTCCTTGTCCGGGCGGCTTGGTGGTAAAAAAGGGTTCAAAGACCCGATCAAGGGTCGCCGCATCCATCCCAGGGCCCGTATCCGTCACTTTAAGGCAGGCATACGCCTCTCGCCCTAAGGTGGGTTTAAGGGCCTGGTCGAGTTCGGCCTGGTCGATTTGGACCAAACCAATGGTAATAGCCCCACCATTGTCATCCATAGCCTGATAGGCATTGGTGCATAAATTCATCAAAATCTGGTGGATTTGAGCCGGGTCGGCCCGAATGGGGCCGCAGTCTGGAGAGATCTCCCGGCGAATTTCGATAGTGGCTGGTAGTGAGGGCCGCAAAAGGGTCAAGACTTCTTTTATTAGCGACTGCAGTTCAATAGGCATTCGCTCTTGTTCAACTTGACGGCTGAAGGTTAAAATTTGCTGAACCAAATCTTTGGCCCGCAGCGCCCCTTTCAAAACCCGCTCAAGGTCGGCACAAACAGGATGATCATTCGGGAATTGGGCCAAGGTTAATTCTGTGTAACCGATGATGGGCGTCAGGATATTATTAAAATCGTGGGCAATCCCGCCGGCCAACGTACCGATGGTTTCCAAACGTTGGGCCTGGCGCAAATGAGTTTCCAGTCTGGCCCGCTCTTGTTCAAACTGTTTGCGCTCTGTAATATCTTCCTGAATGCACAAAATATGGGTAATCTGATCATGATCATCTTTGATCGGCGAAATAAGAGCCTGAACCCAAAATAACTCCCCCTGTTTTTTTTTGTTGCAGAACTCACAGCGATAAGTGTTACCGGCTAAAACAGTGGGCCTCAACTCCTTATAGACTTCCGGCGGAGTTAGACCTGATTTTAAGAAACGAGGATTGCGCCCGACAGCCTCAGCCGAACTATAACCGCTGATAGTTGCAAACGCAGGATTGACATATTCGATATCCCCATTGGTATTGGTAATGATAATCGCCGCCGGGTTTTGCTCAACCACTTTGGACAGCTGTCGTAGTTGATCTTGGGCCTGCTTTATCCGCGTAATATCTCGAGTAATCGAGAGCATAGCCTTCCGCTGTCCGGCCGCATTAGTAACAAAACCGATGCGCGACTCAACGACCATGCGGTTATCGTTGGCATGTTTAATTTCCGTTTCGTAAACTGGCTGAATGTGGGGGTTGGCAAAAACCTGTCGGTAATTTTCAAGTACCGCTGCGCGCTGTTCCGGAGGAAAAACAATATTAAAATTATGCCCAATCACCTCCTCCAAAGGTCGGCCGTATAAAGTAACATAGGCCGGATTGGCGGCAATAACCATCCCGTCCCCATCCAAAAGCACCATCGCGTCGGAGGCAACGTCCCATACCGCCCGGAAGCGAGCTTCGCTTTCCCGCAGTAACTCTTCCGCTCGTTTTCGCTCAGTGATATCCTGGAGAACAGACAGGTGCCGGCCGGGTAAAAAATTGGCTACGGCGTGATACTCGATCTCAACGATTTGGCCGGCCTTATTGTTAAGTTGAATTTCACCACTTTGCCGGCCCACTTCCATAAACTGCTGCCATAACGTTTGAAAAATGTCCCAGCTAACACCGGGGGCCAGGACATCGGAGACAGACTTATTGAGGAGTTCTTCTTCCGTATATTCTAATAGTTTACAAGCGGCCGGGTTAGCCGCTACGTAATGAGCTCCACTATCGGCGATTAGGATAGCGTTGATAGCGTTATTGAACAGACTGCGATATTGGGCTTCGCTTCGGGCTGTACGTTGCGCCATAGACTGTTGCAGGCGCTTATTGAATAAATAAAGCACGCTACCGCCGAGAGCGGCCAGCAGCAACCCACTCAAAATGCCTAATGACAGGTGATACCATTTGAGGTGCAAAGTTACTGACTCTAGCTCGGAAACAGAGGGAGTAGGCGCGTTACAGGCTATCAATTGAGATAGTGGCCACAGCAGCAGGAAGCCGACCAACAAGGGTGATATCTTCCCCCGAAGCAGTGAAACGATATTCTTCATAAAGCTCATATTACCACCTCTCAATTTGTATCAGCCATTGATAATATTGAGAAACCAACAGGGAAATATAAATCGTCGAAGTAATATATTTAAGAATACTTGATAAATGATGAGTTGTAAATACAGTCAACTCGACAAAAACTTGTCACGAGGCGCAATAGCAGCCTTTAACAACTATCTAAACAATTGAGCCGAAAAAATGCAATCCTGTGACCTGATCTCACGCCCTCTAACTGCTGATTGCCAGCCCGATAAACCTGTACTATAGTAAGTCTATCAAAAAAATGAAATGGCATCGATGCCGCCCATCAGCAATGTAGCCAGCCGCAAGGAGGACATTTTGCAAACAATAGCCCAAACTTTACGTGAGCATCCCTTTCTCAGCAACATTCCGTCTGAGTACCTTCAATATTATGAAGACTGTGCGTCGGAGTCGCCCTTCAAATCCGGCGATTACTTAGTCCGAGAAAAAGAGCCGGCCGATGATTTCTTCCTGATCCGATCCGGCCAGGTTGCCCTGGACACCTTTATCGCCGGGCGAGGCCCAACCAACATCCAATATCTAACTAGCGGCGAGGTTTTAGGCTGGTCGTGGTTGGTTGAACCCCACGTATGGCACTTTAACGCCCTAGCCGTCGCGCCCACGGACACAATTCAATTGAACGGCAGTCGCCTCAAGGCGTTAGCCGAGCAAGATTGCGGCTTTGGCTACGACTTGATGAAGCGAATGGTCAATGTGGTCGGCTCGCGGTTGAGGATGACGATGCTCCAATTGAAGTAAAGGCCCGCCTCGAATCCTCATCGGTAACAGTCACTTTTGGCATGGCGTTACTTCTGCCAAAGCGCCGATTACCTGCATTGTTGCGCTAACAGCCTAAAAACTGGTTACTGATCTAGGCCGTAAACTCTCCAAATGCCTGATGTGTTTGGAGAGTATTTGTTTTAAAGTGATAAAAGACAACAGCCCATGCTCGATACGGCTTCGCCGACTGAGGTTGCTGCGGCTGACGGTCATTAATTAAGTTCTGCGACTCAAAGAAGAGAACGCGCAAAGGAGACCAATGATGGCTAAAAATTATCGACACATTCTCGTACCGCTGGATGGCTCAAAGCTGGCTGAGTTGGCTTTGGCCGATGCCGGTCAACTGGCCGAAATCTACCAGGCCAAAATAACACTGCTTCATGTGGCCTCCCCCATCGAAGAAGTGATTGGCGCCGGCACCGATCATCCCATTTTTATCGACCAGCAGTGGGAGACGGAGCGGGTTAAAATCATGAAATATCTGAGTGGGCTAATCGCTAAAATGCCTCGGGAAATTGAGGTTCACCCCGAAGTTGAAATGGGCGCGGCAGCCGAAACCATTCTCGACTACGCCAACCGGCATAACGTCGATTTAATCGTTATGGCCACCCACGGGCGCTCCGGCTTACAGCGGTTGATCTACGGCAGCGTCGCCGAGGCAGTGCTGCACGAAACCCACGTTCCCATCTTGATGGTACGTGCCCACGCTCACCCTGTCCCGTCGATTGCGGCTTAAGCTCGTTATAATAGAAAAAAAGCCCCACATAACTATCAGCGTGGGGCTTTTTGTATTTAACTTAAGTTGCTGCCTTGCCGAGACCAAGATCTGATGCGTAGCAACTTGAGTTATTTTGCGTCTAGCCGGCCGCACTCATCAGTACTAATGCTTCACGAGCCGGGACGGTTACCTCCAATCGCTCTGCGTCCAATTGGTAGGCCACATTATCGACCACCGGCCACACTTGCGCCAGCGACACTTTTTCCGCGTCCGGCACGTATATCGACACATGACGTGGCTCCGTGGCGGCATTAAAAATGACCACGGCCAACTGATCATTGAGTTGGCGGCGGAAAGCATACGTCTCACCCTCGGCATGCAGTGTTTCGAATGATCCGGTCCGCAATACCGGGTGGCGATGGCGCAAGCGTGTCGCCTGGCGGTAGAAATCCAGCAGCGCGTAGTCCCAGCGCGACTCATCCTCCCAAGGGAACGCCTCGCGGCAGTACGGATCATCCCCCCCCGACATCCCGATCTCGTCGCCGTAGTAAATACAGGGCGCGCCCGGAATCGTCATCATAAACAGGACGCACAACCGCAGCGCGCTCTTATCCTCGCCGGCCACCCACAACGCCCGAGCCATATCATGGCTGTCGAGCATATTGAGTTGGGCAAAGTTGATTTCCAAATTGTACAGCCCAAACATCCGATCGATCTTTTGAGCAAACCGCTCCGCCGTCAACGGCGCCAATTCGATATGGGTTTTCTTGTACTCGCGCAGCGTTTTGGCCGCAAAGAAGCTATACATGGGGCCGGTGACCACATAGTTCATGACCGCGTCGTACATATCGCCCTGGAGCCAGCGTTCGGCCGCGCTCCAAATTTCGCCGCAGATATAGGCTTCGGGGTTAACACCCTTGACCACGCGCCGAAACTTGCGCCAAAACTCATCGTCATCGATCTCCGCCGGCACATCGAGCCGCCAGCCGTCCATGCCAAATTCCAGCCAATGGCGCGCCACCTCAAAAATGTACTCCTGCACCGCCGGGTTAGCGGTGTTGAGCTTGGGCAGGGCCGGCAGCCCCCACCAGGCCGAATAGTTGTGATTTTCTTTTTTGCTGCGGGGATAAGGTTGCAGCGGCCAGTCGTGGATGATGAACCAATCGATATAGGGTGAATCCGCGCCGTTCTCCAAAATATGGTGAAACGGCCAAAAGCCCCGGCTGGCGTGATTGAAAACGCCATCCAACACCACCCGCATATTACGCCGGTGCGCCGCATCGAGCAGTTCGCGCAGTGCCGCATCGCCGCCCAACAGCGGATCGACCTGAAAATAATCGAAGGTATGGTAGCGATGGTTCGCCGCCGAAGCAAAAATGGGATTAAGGTAAATGGCGGTGACACCTAACTCCTGGATGTAGTCCAATTTATCGACAATGCCGCGCAGGTCTCCCCCTTGAAACCCCTGTTCCTCCGGCGGGCTGCCCCATGGCTTAAATGTTACGTTCGACGGATGCGGCGTTCGCGGGCTGCGCGCAAAGCGATCCGGAAAAATCTGGTAGAAAACCGCATGTTTAACCCATTCGGGTGTCTTTATCTGTTCCATAGCGTTGAAGCTCCTTATCTGTTATTTATCGGTGGGCGCTAAAAGCCCATACTTCACTCTAATTAAGCCTAGTCGGCCAAATGCAATTAGTCAATTTTGTTGATGATGAAGTCAGCGTTTAGCGGTCAGCTATCAGCTTAAATGTGGTGTATATTTAGGCGACCAGATCCGGGAATAACCACTCAACCATTAATTTGGATAAAGCTAACGGCTGATAGCTGATAGCTGTCTGCTTCCATTTACTTTTGGATGATTCAAATCAGGTATGGTATTATCCCGTCATGGTTAAAGAGACGTTAAAAGTGCGTCAAAAGTTCGCAACGCCGGCCCCAATTTCGCTGTCGCTGCTGGGTGTACCTCGCTTAACGGTGGGTGCGCAGCCGGTGCGGCTGGCCTACGCCAAGGCCGAAGCGCTGCTCTACTACCTGGCCGCTACCGGCCGCGTTCACAGCCGGGCGGCGCTGGCAGCCTTGCTGTGGAGCCAAAGCCCCGAGGCCCAAGCTCGCAACAGCTTGCGGAATGCGGTCTACACCATCCGGCGGGGGCTAAGGCCGCTTGATCCCCTCATCATCGAACGCGACGCCATCGGTCTCGACGGCGCGGCGCTGCAGCTCGACCTGTCCCACTTTCGCGCGGCCATCGAGCCGCCGGCGCAATCGAATGACTCTTTGGTCGCCGCCTTGGCCTTATGGCGAGGCCTGTTCTTGGATGGCCTCCACTTGCCCGACACCCCCGACTTTGATGAGTGGGTAACCGACCAACGTCACCAACTGGAAGCCTTATATCGCCAAGGGTTGTTCTCGCTGGCCCGCCACTACCTCGCCGGCCATCACCTAACCGAGGCCCGCCAAACGCTCGAAAAGCTGCTGAGCTTTGACCCCCTGCACGAAGCCGGCCACCAGCAGTTGATGCGCCTCTACGTCCAAACGGGCCACCGCGCGGCGGCGCTGCGCCAATATGAAATCTTACGCACTCGCCTGGTCGAAGAACTTGGCGTGGACCCCGACCCGGCCACCCAGGCCCTCCATCTGGAAATTCTCCAGGCCGGGGATGCGCCCGCGGCCATACCGGTGGTTGAGCCGTCGCCTCCGCAAGGGCTGTACCCGTTCGTAGGCCGCGAGCGCGAAATGGCGGCGCTCTCTCAAATTTACCAGGCTTTGCTGCCCACCGGCCCGGCCCGGCTGGTGATGATCGAAGGCGAGCCGGGTATCGGCAAAACGCGCCTGGGCAAAGAGTGGCTGGCCACGCTCACCCGGACCACGGTTTTGACCACCCGCTGTTTCGAAGCCGAACAGACCATCCCCTTCCAACCTTGGATCGATCTGCTCCGCCTCACCCTCAAACAACAGCCGCCGGCGCAGCTCAACCTGCCCGATGTCTGGCTGACCGAGCTGGCTCATCTAGTACCGGAAATCCGCCTGCGGCGACCCGATCTGGAACTGACGCCAATCGCCGATCCGGAGCTGGCCCGAGGGCGCATCGTCCAGGCCATCTTTCACTGGCTGGAAGCCCTGTGCCGCCACCAGCCGGTGTGCCTCTTCATCGACGACTGGCAGTGGCTCGACCAGGCCAGCCTGACCGTGCTGCGCTATATTTTGCGCCCTCAGCCCAGCAGCCCACTGCCGCTGTTGATTGTGGGTACGCAGTTAGCTAGCCACAGTTGGTCCGGCTGGCTGCCCCTCAAAACCGCGCTGGAGCGGGAGCATGTCTTGCACCACATAACCCTGGATCGCCTGCCGCCCGCCGCCGTGGCGACGCTGGCCCGATCGATTACGCTTAGCCGGTCGATGCCGCGCGAGGCCTTTGTTAAACGCCTGCTGACCGAAACCGAAGGCAACCCCCTATTCATCACCGAATTCCTGCAAATGCTCGGCCGCCATCCAGCCACCGGCGGCGATTGGCCGATGCCTCAAACGGTCCAGATGGTCATCCAAAACCGGCTGGGGCAGTTGAGCCGGCCCACCACCCAAACCCTGGCTGCTGCCGCCGTCATCGGCCGCGTTTTCACCGATGGGCTGCTGCGCCAAATCAGCGGTCTGCCGCCCGAGGCGATTTTGCTGGCGCTCGACGAAGCGGTAGCGGCCAACCTCATCGCCGAACACGATCAAACCTACGACTTCACCCACGACAAGATTAGAACCGTCCTGCTCGACAGCCTGACACGCAGCCGCCGCCGTCATTTGCATTTGCAAATGGCCGCTGCCCTGGAAGCCACATTGTCGAACGATTTCGGTCTGCTCTGCCACCACTTCGAAATGGGCGGCGACTATCCCCGCGCCCGCAACTACGGCCTGCGCGCTGCCCGCCAGGCCGTTGAACTATACGCCGACGAAGATGCCCTGCGCTGGTATGACCGCGTCGAGTCGCTGCCGGGTACCGCTGAGTCGGAGTTATCACCCGAAGCCATTCCTAAGGTGACGCCGTTCCAACAAATCCACGTCTCCCCAGCCTTGCCGCTCGACATATCGGGGCTGATCGACCGCCAGCGCGGCCTGATCCGGCAGCGTATCGGCCAGTACCGTGAAGCCGAGCAAACCTTCCGCGCCGCCTTGACCCGCGCCGAGTCACGAGGTCGCTTGGATGAGCAGGCCGCCATTCACAACCTGCTCAGCTTCCTGGCCTACCTCCGCAGCGATTACGACGGCGTCGGCGCGCACGCCCAAAAGGCGCTCGATTTAGCGACCGAGGCCAGTGAGGCTGCCCTGCGCGCGCCCGGTTTGCGTCACCTGGGCATCGCCGTCTACCGCACCGCCGACTACGCCCGCGCCCGCGCCTTATACGACGAAGCGCTGGTCGCCTACCGTCAGGCCGGTGACCGGCTGGGGGTGGCCGGCGTCTACAACAACATCGGTTTTGTGCTGCGTACCCAGGCTTGCTACCAGGAAGCCATCGACGCCTTTCAAGCCGCCCTGACCATCTACGAAGCGCTGGGCCAGGTCGAAGGCATCGCCCTGATCTACTCCAACATCGGCCGCACCTACGCCTTCAGCGGCGACCTGGCCCAGGCCCAAACCTTCCTGGAACGGGGTCTAACCCTCAGCACCAACTCCCGCACCGATTGGATTACCGTCAAAATCCACCGCACAATGGGCAACGTCCTGGCCCAAAACCGCCAGTGGACGCCGGCCCTGACTCATGCCCGGCAGGCCCAACAACTGTCCGCCGCGCTCGGCAGCGATGAAGACCTGGGAGCCACCCTCCGCCTTCTGGCCGAGATTGCCGCCGCCTGCCCTCAACTCCACCTGAATGACCCCGCCACCTATTACCAACAAAGCATCGATCTCCTCCGCCAGGTTGGCGCTCAAGATGAGTTGGAGCGCACGGAAGAGTCGTTGGCAGCTTATCTCCAGCAGTGATAACTAATATTTACAATTTTTAGGTCGCCGTGTAACTATGATGGGTCGAGGCTTGTTTTACAAAACACCCGTTCGCATATAGAATCCTATGTGAATGAACAACTATTTCAATGAGAGTGGCTTAAGCGAGCGAAAAATGTCCAATCAAGAGGTTACCCTTCATTTGCCGGAAACCGTCATGCAACGCGCCAAAGATGCAGCGGATGCTCTCCAGCGGCCTATTGAAGAAATTCTAACGGCGGTTCTGACAGCGGCCCTGCCTGATCTGGCCGATGTCCCCTCAGAAATGCATTCAGATTTGGCTCAGATGACCTGGTTAAGCGATACCGACCTGTGGGCTATTGCTCACAGTACCCTGTCCGATGACCGGCAGATACAGTTACAACAACTGGCTGAACTTCAAGGCCGGCAAGAATTAACCGAGCAAGAGCACGCCACTCTGGAAAGCTTGCGTCAGGATTATGGGCAGGTAACGCTGCGTAAAGCCCGGGCTTATGCGTTGTTAAGCCTGCGAGCCGGACAACCGCTTTTGGCTGATGAGTAACCCAAGCATCTCTTTAGCTGTACGACGTAAAGTTGCCGATCTGGCCCGGCATCGTTGTGGATACTGTTTAACCAGCCAAAACATTAGCGGTGCCCAGATGCATATTGACCATATCGTGCCTCAGTCACAGGGCGGCACATCCGATGAGCATAATTTGTGGTTGGCATGTGCCTGGTGCAATAGCTACAAAAGCGATAAAACGCACGCTACAGACCCCGTAACCAAAGAATTTGTCCCTCTCTTTAATCCCAGAACCCAACAGTGGTTCGACCGTTTTACATGGAGTGAAGACAGTATCCACATTGTTGGCTTGACCCCAATCGGACGAGCGACCGTCGTGGTCTTAAAACTGAACAATGAGTATATTCTCCCGGCGCGACGGCATTGGGTGTTGGCCGGCTGGCATCCACCACAGACGTAAATAACAGCCATATATTTACAATGATGCCCCCTCTATTGCTCGAGACCAACGGTAAGCCGCGATTCCAGCCGACGGGTTAACTTTTTTGATAGTACAATACCCTCCAATCCGACAATATTCTCCTCTATAACCCCACACTTTTAACGCTCTTTTGACGCCCCTTTAATGCCCCCTCACTATAATGAGGGAGAAAATGTGACCAAGCTCTGGCCGACCAGAGCCACCGCCCAATGTCCGTGCCGCTAAACCAACCCGCATTGGGCTTCGATTTGTTACCAGTCAGTTACATCCTATCTCATTTCGCCCATTATCAATTATCAATTGTCAATTATCCATTATCAAATGAATCGATTGCCGACTCCTATAAGCACCTTTTCCATCGTTGGCCGCTGTCCGCGCAC